>NZ_BAAHAZ010000002.1:246913-247031 GCF_054777115.1 Nocardioides maradonensis
GGTGCGACCTACCCGGTCAACAACGGGTCGGTGACCGTCGGTGGCATGTCGTACCCGGTGAACCCGGATGGCACGGTGTCGATCGGTGGCGTGAGCTACCCGGTGACGCCGTCGACGC
>NZ_BAAHAZ010000002.1:247130-369919 GCF_054777115.1 Nocardioides maradonensis
ATGTCGTACCCGGTGAACCCGGATGGCACGGTGTCGATCGGTGGCGTGAGCTACCCGGTGACGCCGTCGACGCCTGGTTCCACCTCGCCTGGTGGTTCTAACCCGGGTTCGACTCCGGGTGGTTCCAACCCGGGTGGGTCGAATCCTGGTGGTTCGAGCCAGCCCGGTTCGATCACGGTGAACGGGGTGAGGTACCCGGTCAAGAACGGGTCGGTGACGGTCGGTGGCATGTCGTACCCGGTGAACCCGGATGGCACGGTGTCGATCGGTGGCGTGAGCTACCCGGTGACGCCGTCGACGCCTGGTTCCACCTCGCCTGGTGGTTCTAACCCGGGTTCCACTCCGGGTGGTTCCAACCCGGGTGGTTCCAACCCGGGTGGGTCGACTCCTGGTGGTTCGAGCCAGCCCGGTTCGATCACGGTGAACGGGGTCACGTACCCGGTCAAGAACGGGTCGGTGACCGTCGGTGGCATGTCGTACCCGGTGAACCCGGATGGCACGGTGTCGATCGGTGGCGTGAGCTACCCGGTGACGCCGTCGACGCCTGGTTCCACCTCGCCTGGTGGTTCGAGCCAGCCCGGTTCGATCACGGTGAACGGGGTGAGGTACCCGGTCAAGAACGGGTCGGTGACCGTCGGTGGCATGTCGTACCCGGTGAACCCGGATGGCACGGTGTCGATCGGTGGCGTGAGCTACCCGGTCGCTCCGTCGACGCCGGGCGGGTCGTCGCAGCCGGGTTCGATCACCGTGAACGGGGTCAAGTACCCGGTCAAGAACGGGTCCGTCACTGTTGGCGGTACGTCGTACCCGGTGAACCCGGATGGCACGGTGTCGATCGGTGGCACCAGCTACCCGGTCACGCCCAGCCAGGGCTCGACCGCGCCGGGCGGCTCCACCCAGTCCGGCTCGATCACCGTGAACGGGGTCAAGTACCCGGTCAAGAACGGGTCGGTCAACGTCGGCGGGACCGCCTACCCGGTGAACCCCGACGGCACGGTCACGATCGGTGGCACCAGCTACCCGGTGACCCCGAGCCCTGCCGGCAACGACGGCACCGGCCCGGGCAGCCAGCCGCTCGCCATGGCGGCGCCTGAGGTGAACGGCAAGACGGCGGGCTCCGCGGGCACGGTGAAGGTGCCGGCCGGCTCGAGCCAGCCCGTCGCGGTCACCGTCACCAACACCAGTGACGGTCGGATGAGCGGCATCCAGGGAACGGCCGGCAGCAGCCCGATGAGCTGCTCCAGCACGGACCTGGCGCCCGGCGAGAGCACCCGGTGCACGGGTCGTGTCACGGCGGGGGTCGGTGACCAGAGCACTCCGATCGAGGTCACGGCGACCCAGGCCGACGGTTCGCGTACGGCGATCCGCCGGTCCGTCCTCCTCACCGGTGTGGCTCCGGCTGCGGCGGCGGGTGGCGGCCAGTCCTCCGTGCTGGACCCGGCGGCCAACGTCGGTTCGCTGGCGGGTGTCGGCCAGGGCGTCCCGTCCGGCAGCGTCGTTGCCGGGGTGCCGGGGCCGATCCAGCAGCTGGTCAACCCGCAGCAGGGTGCCTTCCCGATGCCGGCCGGACCGGTCGCAGCGGGTGGCGGCGGCACGGCCCGCCCGGCGATGAGCGGCGACCAGGGTGCGGACGACGCAGCGTCGTACTGGGCCTGGAGCCTGCTGCTCGTCGGGGGTGGCGCCCTCGTCGTCGCCGGCACCCGGCGGCGGCATGGCTGACCGGCACTGACAGGTGTGGTGCGGCTGAGTCACGCAGCCGCACCACACCGTCCCCCATCTCCTGCCACAGAAAGGCAGCTCGTGCCCACCACGATCTCCCCGCAGAGCGCGGGCAGCGGCGAGCAGACGGAGCGTCTCGTCCGCGCCGAGCAGCTCGCCGCGCAGAACATCCCGATCACCCATGCCAAGGTCGTCAGCATCGGCGGCGGCCTCGGCTCCTTCACCCTCGTCGACCGACTTCGCATCGGCGGCGTCGCGGAGGACGACATTGCCGTCGTCACGGCGCAGCGTCAGCCGACCGGCGCCCTCGTCGACCGGTGCGTGGCCTCCGGCCTCACCCTCGACGACCGGCTGCGCTCCGACTCGAGCTCACGGGTCGACAACCCCTGGGGCTTTCCGGGGTACGCCGTCGAGGAGGCCTGGAGCAGTCGCTCGGTCAAGCCGCTGGCTCGTGTGTTCGGCGAGCCGGTCATGACGGACGTCTACACACCGACCGTCGGGCTGATGCACCGCGGCGTCACCCGCGAGGCACGCCGGATCGGCTGGTCCCGGATGGCGGTCGTGGCGCAGGCCGAGTACCTGTTCAAGCGTGCGGAGGGGGGCTACTTCGTCGTCTGCCGCAAGAACGACCGCCTCCGCGCCCTCCAGTGCGACCACGTGCACCTCGCCCTCGGAGCTCCGGGCCCCGCGTTCACGCCCGCGGCCGAGGCGTTCCGGGCCGGCGAGCACCCCGAGCGCCTCCGGCACGTGTACGAGACCCACGACGACGTCATCGAGCGACTGCAGCGGGAGGGCGGATCCGTCATCGTGCGCGGTGCTGGCATGGCTGCTTCGCACCTGCTGGCACGGCTCGCCCGGGCCCGTGAGGTCAACGGCGCCGAGATCCACGTGTGGCACGTCGTGCGGGACTGGCCGGTCGACGACGGCACCCGGCCGAGCCGCCGGATCGGCCTGGGCTTCGTGCACCAGGACCACGGCTTCCCCAAGGCGGCGTACGGCGGTGAGCTCCGCGACCAGCTGCTCGCGACCACCGACGAGGAGGAGCGGCTGCAGCTGATCGAGGACTGGGGCGCCACCTCCTCGCCGTACCGCGCGGACACGGCGGAGCTGCTCCGACAGGGCCGCTTCGACGGCTGGTACGAGGCAGTGGTGGGTGAGGTCGACTCGTTCATGGCTCGCGGCACCAAGGTCATCGCCTCGGTCCGGCTGCAGAACGGAAAGGAGATGGCGCTCGCGGCCGACCACGTCCTGGACGCCACCGGCCTGCGGTCGGACTCCGATCACCACGGACTGGTCGCCGACCTGCTGGCCTTCAGCCCGGTCGGCCTCAACCGGCTCGGAGGCCTGCGGGTCGACGGGCGGTTCGAGGTGATCGGCGGGGCGAGCGGCGACGGCCGGATCTTCGCCAGCGGTGCCACGGCACGTGGTGGTCACTACGGCCCGGTCGACTCCTTCGCCGGCATGCAGCACGCCGCCCTGACGATCGCCGACGAGCTCGCCGCGTTCGGTGTCGGCCGGCGCCTCGGTCCCTGGCGCTCGCTCACCGGATGGCTGCGCTGGATGGGAGGGAAGTCGCTGTGACCCCCACCCTGACCGGCCGGATCCAGACCCGGCTCCTCGTGGCGGTCGTCGTCGGCGTACCCGTCGCTGCGTTGGTCGGCGCCCTGCTGGGCGGCATCACCGTCCCGACGGCCCTGCTCGGGCTCGGCGTCCTGACCGCGCTCGGGCTCGGCTGGGAGTGCGTCTACCACCTGCTGCAGCAACGCCGGTGGGACGGTGACTGGCCCAGCTCGTTCGCGCTCGGCGCCGGCGTCGTCGAGGCGCTGGTGACCTATCCGGTGGTCCGCCTCGTCGGCACAGATGCTCGCTTCGGTCCGTTGCTGGCCGTCCTCGCGGCCGTCTGGATCGCGCAGTGGCTGGCGATGCAGGGACCAGTGTCCGTCTTCCTCCCGCACTGGCGGCACCAGGGTTCGCGGGTCATCGCGCAGAGGTCGCCGTCGCGCGCGCCTCGTCCGGTACGCCGTGCCGTGGTCGCCCGCCCCTCCCTCCCGACGCTGCGCCCGACCCGGCAGCAGCTCGTCGTCCTCGGGGGGGTGGCCGCGATGGCCGTCGCCGTTCTGCTGCTCGCGCCGCTGGTCGGCTCCCGGGACCAGGCGCCGGACAACCGGACGATGCCGACCGCCATGGAGCACAAGGCCGCCCCGCAGCAGCGCTCCATGGTCGACGTCAGCCGGACCTGGAACACCACGCACCGGGTACGGCCGCGCTCGCTCGCCTTCGGCGCGGCGGGAGTCAAGGTCCGGCTCGACCAGGTCCGGATGACGCCCGCCGGCACGTTGGGTACGCCGAGCGCGGGCCGGGCGGCCTGGTTCTCCCAGGGCGCGGCGCCGGGTCAGCGTGGTCCGGCCGTCATCGTCGGCGACGCCAGCGGCGTGTTCGCGCGACTGGACCGGGCGCACCGGGGTGATCGGTTCACGACGGTCCGTTCCGACGGCAGCGTGATCCGGTTCGTGGTCGACGCCGTCGCCAGCGTCGATGCCGCGCACTTCCCGAGCCAGCGGGTCTACGGGGCGTCGCTCAAGCCGCTGGCCCGTCTGATCAGCTACGACACGGCGACCGGGCGGAACGTGATCGTCTTCGCCCACGCCGTGGCCGTCACCGTCCCGGTGATGCGGAGCTGATGACGATGTCTCCTCGGTGGGCACCTCCAGGCGGCGCGGGATGGGCGGGCATCGCCGTGCTCGCCTTCGTCCTGGCCGGTGTCGTCCTCCTGCGCCCGGGTCATCCGGCGGCCGCGACCTCGGACGAGGCCGCGCGCACGTCGGACCGTGCCATCGGGTCGGCGGCCGCGGCCGCGCCGGCGAACCGTGTCCGGCCGCTGCGCCTGGCCATCCCGCGGATCAACGTCGCGACCCGGCTGATGAAGCTCGGCCTGACGGCCGAGCGTGAGCTGCAGGTCCCGCCGCTGTCGCGGGCCGGCACCGCCGGTTGGTACGACCTCGGTCCGGTGCCGGGCGACGCCGGGCCCGCGGTCCTGGCCGGCCACGTCGACTCCGACACCGGCCCGGCCGTGTTCTACGGGCTCTCCGCGCTCCGGCCCGGTGACCGGCTGAGGGTCGACCGGAGCGACCGCCGTACCGCCGTCTTCTCGGTCGACCGGGTGACGGCGTTCGCCAAGAGCAGGTTCCCCACGCGAGCTGTGTACGGCGAGACCCCCGACCCCGAGCTGCGCCTCATCACCTGCGGCGGCAGCTACGACCCCGCGCGCGGCGGCTACCAGGCCAATGTCGTCGTCTTCGCGCACCTCGACCGCATGGTCACGACTCCTCGGGAGGACAGATGAGCACCTCGTCGTACTCGCGGACACATCGCTTCGTCGCCTACGCCTTCCTCAGCTGCTTGGCGCTGATGGTGGTCGCCGGGGTCGCCGGCGTGGGGCATCGCTCGCCCCGCACCGAGCCGACCGCCGCCCATCCGCGGCCCGCCAGCACCGTGGCGACGCCGCCCTCGCCGCCGACCCGGTTGCGGATCCCGCACCTCGGGCTCGACGTCCGCGTCGTCCGGCTCGGAGCCGACGCGGGCGGGCGGAACCTGGCGCTGCCGCCGTTGCGCGCCGCCGGCTGGGACAGGAGCTCCGCCCTCGCGGGCGGGCCCGGGATCACCGTCGTCGCCGGCTTCATCGAGCGATCGGTCGGCCAGCGCGGCGCCCTCACTCGGCTGGGCCGGCTGCGTCGGGGCGACGCGGTCGTCCTCGCCCGCCGCGACGGGGCACCCGCGCGGTACCGGGTCACCCGGATCGCCTTCTACCCGCAGGGGCAGCTGCCCGCCACCAAGGTGTTCGGCTCCACCACCCGGCCGGAGCTCCGGCTGGTGAGCCTCGGTGGCCCGCTGCACCGGGGCGACCCGATCGGCAACGCGGTGGTGTTCGGTTCCCTCGTGCGCTGACCGACCTTCCGGAGCGGGGGCCCTCCATCTCGGGGGAGGGCCCCCGGTGGCTCAGGGGGTCCGGGACGTACGCCGCGCGCGGCGGCGCAGCGCGGTCCGTTCGACCGGGTTGAGGTGGTCGAGCACGCCGCAGCGGGGGGCCTGGCTGTGTGGTGGATGATCCCCGTCGCGACGGCGATGGGGCGGTGGAGCGTCGTACCGCTCGTCAGAGCCGCTCGCGGAGCCAGCTGAAGTCGGCGACGTGGTCCTCGGCACCGCCGGGCGTCTCGCACACCACGGGTGCGGCGGCCTCCCGGACGACGTGCGCGAGCAGGTCGGGCTCGATCCGGCCGGCACCGAAGTTGGCGTGCCGGTCGGCGCCGGAGTCGAAGTCGTCGCGGCTGTCGTTGGCGTGCACCAGGTCGATCCGACCGGTGATGGCCAGGACGTCGTCGACGATGGTCTCGAGCTTGTTGCCGCCCGCGTGCGCGTGGCAGGTGTCGAGGCAGAAGCCGACCATGTCCGCTCCCTCCGCCGACGAGATCGCGTCCCAGACGCCCTTGATCCGGTCCAGGTAGCGCGTCATCGCGTTCGTGCCGCCGGCGGTGTTCTCGATGAGCAGCGGGATCTTCAGGTCGGTGGCCTCGATCGCCTTGCGCCAGTTGTCGAAGCCCTTGGCCGGGTCGTCCTCGTCCTGGACGTGACCACCGTGGACGATGAGCCCCTTGGCGCCGAGCTCCGCGGCGGCGTCCATGTGCTGCTGCAGCAGCTTGCGGCTGGGGATCCGCTGGCGGTTGTTCGTGGTCGCGACGTTGATGAGGTACGGCGCGTGCACGTACAGGTCGACGCCCGCCGACTCTGCGGCCGCGCGGAGGGCGGCGGGGCCGTCGGCGTACTCGACGACGGGGCCTTTGTAGGACTGCGGGTTGCCCAGGAAGAACTGCACGAGCGGGGCGTTGCGAGCAGCGGCCTCCGCGACGGGGTCGGCCTGGTCGACATGGGCACCGATGCGCAAGGTCGTCATGCCTCTAGCCTAGGAGCCGCTGCCGACGGTCACTCGGGCCGGTTTTCGCGGGCGCCGGATTGGGGAGTGCACCACCATGACCAGACTTCGGATCGCCGCGGGTGGCAAGACCTGGACCTTCGACGAACCGAGCGTCGTCACGATCGGGCGGGGTGTTGGCGCCGACGTCGTCCTCGACCGGCCGTCGGTCTCCCGGCGGCACCTCGAGCTGCGCTCCGACGGGCGCGGCTGGCACGTCGCCGACGTGGGCAGCACCGCCGGCAGCTGGGTCGGCACCCAGCGGATCTCCGGGTTCGCGCTCACCGGCCCGGTCCCCGTCCGGATCGGCGACGAGACCACGGGCATCGTGGTCGAGCTCAGCCCCGAGGTCGTCGTACCGCCGGCGCCTCCGACCCCGCCCGCGAGCCGCTTCGCTCCCGGCGGTACGCCGGCGCAGCGACCCGTCGGCGCCCCCGGCGTGCTGCCGCCCGCCGACCTCGACGTCACCCGCGTGCCGGTGGCACCGCCGGTGCCGGGCCTCGGCGGACCCGGCCTGGTGGTGCGCACCAACACCGGCACCGAGCGCTTCGCCCCGGGACGCGCGATCCGGATCGGCCGCGAGCCCGGCCTGGAGCTCAGCATCGACGACAGCGCGGTGTCGCGGCAGCACGCCGTCATCGAGCCGCGCCCGGACGGGTGGTGGTTCGTGGACCGCTCGACCGGCGGCTCGTACGACGCCGACGGCGACCGGATCACCCAGCGCCGCATCACCGAGCCGACCACCATCATGCTCGGCCACCCCACCGCGGGCTGCGAGATCGAGGTCGTCCCGGCCGTCGACGCCCGTACGGCGCAGCGCGGCATGGCCCGCAAGCGCCGACGCAAGGGCCTGCTCATCGGGAGCGCGGCCGCGCTCGCGCTGCTGCTCGTCATCGGCGGTGTCGTGCTCGGCATCGTCCTCGGGCACGACTCCGGCGGCTCCTCCGGCGGGCTCTCGAAGGACGCCCTGGAGCGGGCGAAGCGGGCCAGCGTCTTCATCATCGCGGAGGACTCCAGCGGCCAGCCCGTCTACACCGGCTCGGGCAGCATCATCAGCGACACCGGCCTGATCCTCACCGCGGGCCACGTCGGCGACCCGCAGGCGCCCGGGGAGAGCGTCGACGTCGAGAACCCCGCCACCCTGCTGATCGCGCTGACCTCACCCCAGGACGACAAGCCGGTCAAGGCGGCGTACGAGGCGAAGCCGATCGTCACCGACGGCGTGCTCGACCTGTCGGTCCTCCAGATCACCGCCGACGCCGACGGCAACGCCATCGACCCTGCCGCACTCGCGGACCAGCTGCCGGCCCCGATCCCGCTGGGCGACAGCGACGGTCTCAGCACCGGTGACGAGATCACCGCGCTGGGCTTCCCCGCGCTGGCCAGCCTCGAGACCAGCGACCAGCTCTCGCCGTCCCTGACGGTCACCAAGGGCGTGGTGGCGACGTTCGAGGCCAACAGCGACCTGAACACCCAGCGCGCCTGGATCGACAGCGACGTCCGGATCGGCTCGGGCAACTCCGGCGGCGCGTCGATCAACGACCGGGGCGAGCTGATCGGCGTCAACGACGCGGTCATCACCGCGACGACCGCACAGGGCAACGCCGGGGAGTTCACCGGCGGCTCGGCGCTGATCCGGCCCGTGGCGCTGGCACAGGACATCATCGCGATCGCGCAGCGGGGCGGCGACCCGTCGTACCGGTCGCCGTACCTGAAGTCCATGCCGAACCCCAGCCAGCAGACCCAGGGCGTGACCGCGACCGCCGAGGGATGGAGCACGACCTCGTCGTCGAGCTGCTCGGGCACGCCGTCGCTGAGCGGCGTCGGCACCGGCGACACGATCTATGCCTGGTTCCAGGTCAGCGGCATCTCCGACGGCACCTCCGTGACGTTCACGGTGTACGACGACAGCGGGCAGGCCGTCGACTCGGCGAGCCAGCCGTGGAGCTACGGCGCGGCGTCGACCTGCGTCGGCGTTCCGTACCAGGTGAAGACGTCGGCGCCCTCGCTCAGCGGCGCGTTGTCGGTCGCCGGCCAGGACCTGGCGCGCAACCCGGTCCGGCTCGGCTGAGGCGAGCGCCTTCGATTCGGTACGCCGCCGGGGCCGCTGTTAACCTGACACGTCGCTCGGCTGCCGCGCACCAGGTGCGGAGGGCCGGCGACTGCAGAGCCCTCCTGCCACGGAAAGTCCGTGGCCGCCAAGTCCAGAGGAGGTGGAGACCGCTTTGCGCAAGTATGAAGTGATGGTCATCCTCGACCCCAGTCTCGACGAGCGGACCGTCCAGCCGTCCCTCGACAAGTACCTCAACGTCGTTCGCGGCGACGGTGGCACCGTCGACAACGTGGACATCTGGGGTCGTCGTCGCCTGGCGTACGAGATCAACAAGCACGCCGAGGGCATCTACGCCGTCCTCAACCTCACCGCGGAGCCGGCGACCGTCGACGAGTTCGACCGCCAGCTCGGTCTCAACGAGGCCATCCTCCGCACCAAGGTGCTGCGCGCCGACTGACGCGTCCCGACGGGGCCCTGTGGACAGCCGCTACCGCTTGTCGGTGGCGTCGGACACGATGAGGGCTCCGCTCACCCGATCGTCACACTCGAGGAGACATCCATGGCAGGCGACACCGTCATCACCGTCATCGGCAACCTGACCGACGACCCGGAGCTGCGGTTCACGCCGTCCGGCGCGGCCGTCGCGAACTTCACGGTGGCCTCGACCCCGCGGACGTTCGACCGGCAGAGCAACGACTGGAAGGACGGGGAGACCCTCTTCCTGCGCTGCTCGATCTGGCGGCAGGCCGCGGAGAACGTGGCCGAGTCCCTCCAGAAGGGCATGCGCGTCATCGTGCAGGGCCGGCTGGTGTCTCGCTCGTACGAGACCCGTGAGGGTGAGAAGCGCACGGTCAACGAGCTGCAGGTCGACGAGATCGGCCCGTCGCTGACCTGGGCGACCGCGAAGGTCACCCGGGCGAGCCGCTCCGGCGGCCAGGGCGGCGGTGGCGGCTACGGCGGTGGCCAGCAGGGTGGCGGCGGTGGCCGTCCCTCCGGTGGCAACGACGGACCGTGGGGCGGTCAGCAGTCCTCGGGCGGGTCGGACTTCGGTGGCAGCTCGCCTGCCAGCAACGACCCGTGGGCCACGCCCGGGGTCGGCAGCTCCGAGCCCCCGTTCTAACCAACATTCATCAACCATTCCGGCGGTCCGTGACTGGGGCCGCCGGGCTCTGAAGGAGGAGCACCACAATGGCGAAGGCAGTCGTCCGCAAGCCCAAGAAGAAGGTTTGCCAGTTCTGCAAGGAGAAGGCGACCGGTGTCGACTACAAGGACACCGCGCTGCTCCGCAAGTTCATCTCCGACCGCGGCAAGATCCGTGCGCGTCGGGTGACCGGCAACTGCGTCCAGCACCAGCGCGATGTCGCGATGGCCGTGAAGAACGCCCGCGAGGTCGCCCTGCTGCCCTACACCTCCGCCGGCCGCTGATCCGGGCCTGAGAGAAGGAGAGAGCAGACATGAAGATCATCCTGACCCACGAGGTCGACGGTCTCGGCTCGGCCGGTGACGTGGTCGAGGTCAAGGACGGCTACGGCCGCAACTACCTGGTCCCGCAGGGTCTCGCGATCCGCTGGACCCGCGGCGCGCAGTCGCAGGCCGACGCCATCAAGGGCGCCCGGGCTGCCCGCGCGGTGCGCGACGTCGCCCACGCTCAGGAGCTGAAGGCCAAGCTCGAGGGCAACGCCGTCAAGGTCGCCGTCAAGGCCGGCCAGGGCGGTCGCCTGTTCGGTGCGGTCACCGTCGCGGACATCGCGTCCGCGCTCGGCGAGGCCACCGGCGAGGCGATCGACAAGCGCACCATCGTGATCGCGAGCCCGATCAAGGCGCTGGGCAACCACGCCGTGTCGGTCAAGCTGCACGACGAGGTCTCGGCCTCGGTGGCGCTCACCGTCGTCGCGTCCTGACGCAGACACGAGAGAGCGGCCGGTCCCGGTGGGACCGGCCGCTCTCGGCGTTTTCGCGGGCGGTGCTCAGGCGGAGTGGCGGGCCGCGGCGAGCTCGCAGGTACGAGCCAGGTCCGCGCGCTCGTCGGCGCTGAGCCACGGGCAGGTGTGGTCGAGCAGGAGCAGGGCCGCGGAGCGGGACGCCCGGCCGCGGTGGCCGGGGAGGTCCGGCGCCATGGCGATCACATCGGTGAGGATGCCGATCACGACGTCACGCTGCTGCGGCGTCCAGTCGGTGGGTGTCTCGCGCTCCATGGACCGTCAACGAGCGCCGAGCCCGGTTGGTTACTCGTCAGTACTCTCGGCCGGCACGGGCTTCTCGGGGGCGCCGGCCCAGGTGCGCCCGGAGTAGACGAAGCACAGGACGAGCACCACGAGCTGCAGGACCGCGCCCAGGTCGCCGACGCCCTTGAGCCAGCTCAGGTGCGCTCCGAAGTAGAGGGGCGGGGTCACGGCCCCCACCACCAGACCCGCCTCGCAGATCCGGAACCACACCAGGGCTGCGCCCTCCTTCGCCTCCTGGGCGAGGGTGGCCATCGCGTGGCAGAGCACCGCGGAGAAGAGCAGCTCGCCGAGGCCGACCGACCAGAGCACCGCCGGATCGCCCGCCTCCAGCGAGCGGGCCGTGGCCGGCCACCACAGCGGTCCCGAGCACAGCAGCGCGAGGATGCCGAGGTAGGTCAGCGCCATCGTCGCCGGCAGGTCGACGGTGCGGGCCAGCCGGCGCAGGCCCAGGAGCACGAGCACCCAGCCCAGCGGGTCGACCATCACGTCGACGTCGCCGAACTTCACCTTGATCGCCACGAACAGGAAGCCGTAGCCGATCAGACCGAGCGGCCTCACGCGCCCACCACCAGCCACGCGACGCCGCGGGCGCGGCGCAGCAGGGTGATCAGCCGACCGCCCATGAAGACCAGGCCGAAGACCGCCCAGATCCACGGCAGGGCCGCGGACGTCGCTCCGGTCACCAGCACGAGCGGAGCGTAGCCGCCGAGCACCACCAGGCCCGCGGCGGCCAGGTAGCGGCCGTCGCCGGCGCCGATGAGCACCCCGTCGAGCACGAAGACGACCCCGGCGGCGGGCTGGAACAGGGCCGCGACGAGCAGGACGGGCACCAGGGCACGGCGTACCGAGGGGTCGGGGGTGAAGAGGGCGCCCAGCCAGGGGGAGGCGGCGGCCAGGGCGAGGCCGGTGACGATGCCCGAGCCGACGCCCCAGCGCACCATCCGGGCGGTGGCGGCCCGGGTGGCGTCCGCGTCGCCGGCGCCGAGGGAGCGACCGACGATGGCCTGGGCCGCGATGGCGATCGCGTCCAGCGCGAAGGCCAGGAAGCCCCAGATCGTCATGGCGAGCTGGTGGGTGGCGACCGGTGTGGGAGAGCCGGCGGCGGTCCGGACCACGGCGTACGTCGTGACGAGCAGCGAGGCGCGCAGGGTGAGCGTGCGCACCAGGAGGGGTACGCCGGCTCGACCCGCCGCCCGGATGCCCGGCAGGTCGGGGCGCAGGCCCGCCCCTTCACGTCGAGCGGCGCGCGCGACCACGCCCGCGAGGACGGCAGCCGCACCGAGCTGGGCGAGGACCGACCCGAGGGCCGACCCGGCGACACCGAGCCGGGGCAGCGGGCCGAGGCCGAAGACGAGCGCGACGTTGAGCAGCAGGTTGGCGGCGTTGGCGACCACGGCGACCGCGAGCGGGGTACGGGTGTCCTGCAGCCCGCGCAGCACGCCGGTGGCGGCCAGTGAGACCAGCAGCGGGGTGGTGCCGGCGGCGGCGATCCGCAGGTACGTCGTGCCCGGGCCCGCGATGTCGGGTCCGGCACCGAAGGCGGCGATCAGCGCGGGCGCACCGACCGCCACCAGCACCGAGATCGGTACGCCGATGAGCACGGCCAGCCACAGCCCGTCGACACCCTGCCGCAGCGCGGCGTCCCGCTCCCCGGCGCCGAGCCGTCGGGCGACGCCGGCGGTCGTGCCGTAGGCCAGGAAGATGCAGAGCCCAACGACGGTCTGCAGCACCGTGCCGGCGATGCCGAAGCCAGCCAGCTGGCGGGTGCCCAGGTGGCCGACGACCGCCGCGTCGCCGAGCAGGAACAACGGCTCGGCGATGAGGGCGAGGAACGCGGGGACGGCGAGACCGAGCAGCTCGCGGTCCGCCCGCCTCAGCCGCACGGCCCGCGCCTCGGTGCGCGTGGATAACGCCGCTCGTCCTGTGGAAAACGCTGCGGCCGGCCGTGGGTGGTGGTAGGGCCACCGGGGACCGCGCGGCGGCGTACCGGTGACCGTCCGGTGAACGGGATCACACCCCAGAAACTTTCCGTCCACAGGTGTGAGTCCGCGTTTCCGCAGGTCACCGGCTTATTACTGGCGAGGAACACAGGTCTGTCCACAGGTCCCTCCCCAGCGCGTGCACACCGCTGGTGCGTGTCGTCCACGGGCCGTCCTCGGTTATGCACAGCCCCTGTGGATAACGGGCTTTCGCGGTTTCTGTCGGACCCCGAGACTAGCCATGCAGGGAGTGCAGTCGGCTCGCCCGTCAGGGCGGAAGGGGGAGATCTGCGGTGAGCGCCGCCGAGGCCTGGGAGCCTGAGGAGTGGGGCGACGGTCCGGCGCCGTACGAGCCCGGCAACGCGCCGTCGGGCGGTCGGACGCCCCCGCAGGACCTCGCCGCCGAGCAGTCCGTCCTCGGCGCGATGATGATCTCCAAGGACGCGATCGCCGACGTCGTCGAGGTGGTCCGCGGGGTCGACTACTACCGTCCCGCGCACGAGTCCATCCACGACACGATCCTCGACATGTACGGCCGCAACGAGCCGGTCGACATGATCAGCGTCGGCGCCGAGCTGACCCGCCGCGGCGAGCTGCAGAAGATCGGAGGAGCGGCGTACCTGCACACGCTCACCGCCAACGTCCCGATCGCCGCCAACGCCGGCTACTACGCCGAGATCGTCAAGGAGAAGGCGATCCTGCGGCGACTGGTCGACGCCGGCACCCGCATCGTCCAGATCGGGTACGCCGAGGAGGGCGATGTCGACGCGATCGTGAACGAGGCGCAGGCCGAGATCTACTCGGTCACCGACCGGCGCAAGGCCGAGGACTACGCGCCGCTGAGCGACATCATGGACGGCGTCCTCGACGAGATCGAGGCGATCGAGAACCGGGAGGCGGGCATCTACGGTGTCCCGACCGGGTTCGCCGACTTCGACGACCTCACCAACGGCCTGCACGCCGGCCAGATGATCGTCGTCGCCGCCCGTCCCGCCATGGGCAAGTCGACCCTTGCTCTGGACTTCTGCCGGGCCGCGTCGATCGGCAACGGCCTGACCAGCGTCTTCTTCAGCCTGGAGATGACGCGCGCCGAGATCGTGATGCGTCTGCTGTCGGCCGAGGCGCGGGTGTCGCTCAACCACATCCGCACCGGCAAGATGCAGACCGAGGAGTGGGAGCGGATGGCGCGCCACGTGGCGCGGGTGTCGGCGTCCCCGATGTTCATCGACGACTCCCCGAACATGACGATGACCGAGATCCGCGCGAAGGCGCGCCGGCTCAAGCAGAAGCACGACCTCAAGCTGATCGTCATCGACTACCTGCAGCTGATGAGCTCGGGCAAGAAGGTCGAGTCCCGTCAGCTCGAGGTCTCGGAGTTCTCCCGGCAGATCAAGCTGCTCGCCAAGGAGCTCGAGGTCCCGATCATCGCGCTCTCGCAGCTCAACCGTGGTCCGGAGCAGCGTGCCGACAAGCGCCCGATGATGTCGGACCTGCGTGAGTCCGGCTCGATCGAGCAGGACGCTGACATGGTCATCCTGCTGCACCGCGAGGACGTCTACGAGAAGGAGTCGACCCGCCCCGGCGAGGCCGACCTGATCGTCGCCAAGCACCGCAACGGCGCGACCCGGGACATCACGGTCGCGTTCCAGGGTCACTACAGTCGATTTGTCGACATGGCGCACTGAGGTCCCGCTCCTGGTTGTTGACGGAGCGGGCTCGGGAGGGCCGTCAGGTCAGCCGCCCGCGTCCTGGTTGCGGCGCCCGCAGACGATCCGGTGCATCTGGATCTCGAGCTGGATGCCCCGGGGCACCGGCCAGCACAGCTCCTCGAGAGCGTCGGCGAAGTGCAGCAAGGCGTCGAACGTCGCCTCCTGAGCCGTGCGGAGAGCGTACCGGTCGATCCGGGCACCGTGGGCCTGTGCCTGCTCCAGCCCGCGAGCCAGCTCGACCCTGGCGAGGAGGCGGGTGAGGCTTCCGCGTCGTTCTCGCGCCGTCGGCGCGATGTTGGGGCGGGGGACGGCAGCGACCGCTGGAGCATGGTCGACCCACAGGTCCCGTTCGGCGACCTCGGGATGGTCGGTCACCTCGACGAGCAGCTCGAGCGCCGAGTGCGCGTTCCCGTGGGTTGCCGCCGCGAGGAGGGCATCCTCACCCTTGCCTCGGGTGAGCCGGTGAGGTACGACGAGGAGGTGGATCTCTCCTCGGCCACGGGTGATCAGCCGAAGCAGGTGGGGTTGGCCAGGAGGCGAGGACCGCACCTGCACCACGCCGTCGGGTCCCGTCACGACGGTCGGCAGCGACCCCCAGTCCGCTGCCGACACCCACGCCTCCTTCACCTCGCCGTATCGCGTCGGGAGCTGGTCGAGGAGTGCGGCGAGCTCCACCCCGAGTCCCCTGGTGCGGGGCCACCAGCCTCCGTCGAGCGTGTTGCGGCCGAGAAGCCGGGCCATGCGGAGCCGGACCGGCCCGCCGGTCGAGCCCGTCGGTAGGACAGTCACGATGCGTCCGGCGGGCGCATCGCCGTCACGGATCGTCGGACTCCGGCGCCGACCTGGTGCAGGTGTCGCAGCCCAGCCGCGTAGCAGGCGAAGGCGCCGCACTCGACGTACGGGACCCCACGTTCGGCGCAGAAGGCCCGGACGACGGGTTGGGCGAGCCGGAGGTTGGCTCGCGGCATGCTCGGGAAGAGGTGGTGCTCGATCTGGTAGTTCAGGCCGCCCAGGGCGACCGTCGTCAACCAGCTGCCGCGGACGTTGCGGGAGGTGAGGATCTGGCGCAGCAGGGGATCGCGCGACTGCTCCGCGTCGAGCACGGGCATGCCCTTGTGGCTGGGGGCGAAGGCGGTGCCGAGGTAGAGGCCCTGCATGCCCTTGTGGATCGCGACGAAGGCGATCGTCTGCGGCCACGTGAGCGTGGCGACGAGAAGACCCGCGTACCCGACGAAGTGCAGGGTCAGCGTCGCGGCTTCGGCGGTGCGGTGACGCAGCCCGGGTGCGAAGAGCTCCCGGATGCTGGAGACGTGCAGGTTGAGCGCTTCGCCCAGGAGGAGGGGGAAGAAGAGGGCCGCCTGGTGCCGCGTGGCCCAGGCTGCTGCTCCGGTACGACGGTCAGCCTGGCCGCGCGTCCAGACGAACACGCCGGCGGCGACATCGGGGTCGCGGTCGGGATCGTTCGGGTGGGCGTGGTGGGCGTTGTGCTTGCGGACCCACCAGCCGTAGCTGAGACCGCCCGCGAGGTTGCCGACCAGCAGCCCGAGCACCCTGCTCCGGAGCCTGTTGCGCGTCACCTGCAGGTGACCCACGTCGTGGCCCAGGAAGCCGATCTGGGTGGAGATGATCGCCAGGCAGGGTGCGACCAGCAGCAGCAACCACGAGTGCCGCCACGAGGCCATGGCCACGATGACGACGGCCAGAGCACCGAAGACGATCGCAGCATGCGCCGCGTAGGACCCCGGCCGCGGGCGCAGCAGCCCGCGTGACCTGATCTGGCCCGCCAGGTCGCCGTACTGGGCTTGCAGCGTCGTCACGCGCGGCCGCCCTCGTTCTCCCATCCGGTCACGGCGCCGTCGCGCTCGGCCGAACCCGAGGCCAGGGCGAGCAGGCGAGCCGCTGAAGCAGGAGGCGTGTCGGGCGCGATCACCGCGAGCCTGAGCCGCTTGCCGTCGGCCATGCCCAGGACCAGCTCGTGGGTGTCGTCGTCAGGAAAGCTCCCGGTCTTCACCCAGCGACCGGCGACGGGGACTGAACGCGGGTGGTCGTCCCAGTCGGGCGGGGAGTAGAGGACGCGACGGATCCGGCCCCCCTCCGGCGGCCAGAGCGCGAACAACTCGGCGAGCGAGTCGTGCAGGCGGCGGCTCTCCGGCCACCACGCGCCGACCGGCAGAGCGGGGTCTGGGGGAACCTGTCGAGCGAGTCGTTCGGGTCGAACCTGCGTGGCCATGGCGCCACCGCCTCAAGATTGCCGCACCTACCTAGTCGATAACGGCGATCCCGATGCAGGGACGGCCGACCCTCGCAGGTTGCGGTCTCGACCCCAGCATACGCGGCCCGACCAAATGTCGTCCCAGCGAGGATCCGGCCCATCGGGTTCACCGTACTTCCTCGAATGCGGTCCTCGGATGAGAGCCCGCCCGTCCACATTGACGGCCACTCGAGATGCGGCCCGTTTCGTTCGAATCCCCTGCGGAAAGGCCGTCAATCTCCGCTGCATCTCGACATCAGCCCACCGGCACCGACGACTCTTCGACCAGGCCGCCGTCGCCCGGGGGCCGGCTGCGATCCCCGGAGGTGCGGCGGGCGTCGGCGTCGGCCCACATCTCCAGCAGCGACACCGGCCAGACGAGCTCGTCGGTGGTGGCGAGCTCGTCGCGGGACCACCAGCGCCACGCGGTCAGCGTGAGCCGCTCGTCCTCGGTGTGGCCTGCGTCGGAGACCTCGAAGGCGGGCACCCAGCAGGCGTAGAAGACGTCCTCCTGGTCGATGACCACGTCGGTGTAGCCGTGGAGGACGCGGCGTACCAGGACCGGGCCGAGCAGCTCCTCCGGCGTGACCCGGAGCCCGGTCTCCTCGGCGAGCTCGCGGACCGCGGCCTCGAGGTCGGTCTCGCCCGGGTCGATGCCGCCGCCCGGGGTGATCCACCAGCCGGAGCCGGGCAGCCCGGGGTCGGAGTCGGCGAGGAGCAGCAGCCGGTCGCGGTCGTCGACGAGCAGCACCCGGGCGGTGCGGCGGGTACGTCGCGGTCGCTCGGCCGGCGGCACCGGCACGAACGTGTGGGGGGAGTCGCTCACGACACCATCGTCACAGAACGACCCCCCGCCACGCGTTCGGCAGGGCTCAGTCGGCGGCCGGGTGCCAGGGCAGCCGGTAGGCGCGGTAGCTGACGTACCCGGCCGGGTACGACGCGTCGAAGACCACGTCGCCGGAGGGGCTGAACTCGGAGAGGTGGTTGAGCGAGCCCCAGCCGGTGAGGATGTCGCCGTTGTCGAGCACCTGGGCGTTGCCCTGCGAGGACGCGAGCGAGGTGGTGGGCTCGTCGTACTCCTTCACCAGGGTGGCGGTGTGACGGCGGATGTCGAGCCGGACGGTGGTGACGCGGCTGCTCGGGTACTCGCTCGAGGCGTTCTGGCCGGTGTTCGCGGTGCCCGCCGACTCGTTGTCGAAGACGGTGAACACGCCGTTGCCGTGGTCCTCGGCGTCGTGCTGCCACGCGAAGATGTCGCCCGCGTCGTTGAGCCGGGTGCCGTCCGCGGCGCGCAGCGTGAACGAGCTGTTCTTGCCGCCGAGCTTCCAGTTGATCGCGCCGGTACGCCGGTCGACGTCGTACGCCGTCCAGGTGTTGCGGGCGTCGATGAGCAGGTTGCCGGTGCTGTCGACCTTGACCGCGTTCACGTGGAACCAGTCCCACGGGGTGCTCGCGCTGGCCGGCAGCGGCTGGTGGCTCTCCGCGTACGGCACGTGGTCGGCGCTGTTCCACTCGAAGAGGACCTTGCCGGTGCGGATGTCGATCTCCTGCACGACGCCGTTGATGACGGCCTGGTCGGCGGGGCCGCCGATCGACGTGAGGTCCGCGGTCGACCTCGTGTACGCCAGCACCAGCGCGGTGTTGCGGCGGGTGATGAGGAACTCGTGGCCGTCGGCGCTGAGCCCGTTGCCCGCGTGCACCTCGGCGATCTTCCGGTAGTGGTCGTCGTAGATGTAGTCGGTGCCGGTGGCCAGGCCGCCGAGGCCCTTGCCCTGCCAGAAGGTGAGGACCGGACGGCCGCGGTAGGTCTGGGTGCGGAAGTCGGCGATCGTCGTACCGGGGTCGGCGGGGTGGGACCAGACGACGCTGCTGCCGTCGGGACTCAGGATCTCGGCGGCGTTGGCGTAGCCCGACCCGCCGAAGGAGTACGGCGCCACGAAGATGTCGCCGCCCGCGTGCGCGCCGAGGCTGTCGGTCGTGACGGTCACCGGCGGGGCGGTGGGCGTGGCGGAGGCGGGGACGGCCACGGCGAGCGTCGCGACGGCGGCGGTGGCGAGGGTGGCCAGGCGGCCGATCCGCGGGGTGGTGAGCATGGGGGTCTCCTCGAGAACCATCAATGTCTAGTGACTTACTAGACTAGAAGGACGCTAGCAGAACCGCCGAAGCCGTCGTCGGGGGTGTTCAGCGCTGCTGCAGGCGGTACTCCACCTCGGGACGCCCGGCGCCGTAGCGGTGCCCGCGGGTCACCTCGCCGCGGTCCGCGAGGTGCTCGAGGTAGCGCCGGGCGGTGACGCGCGAGGTCCCGGTGCGGGCGGCGATCTCGGAGGCGGACAGGGCGGCGCCGGTGTCCCGGAGCGCGGCCAGCACGGCGGTCAGCGTCTCCGCGCTCATCCCCTTCGGCAGCGTGGTCGCCGGTCGGTGCAGCGCGTCGAACATCGCGTCGATCTCGCCCTGGACGACGGACTGCGCGGACTCGGCGAGCTGGGCGCGGTAGGCGGCGTACTGCTCGAGCTTGGCCTGGAAGCCCGCGAAGGTGAACGGCTTGAGCAGGTAGTTCGCGACCCCCTGGGTCGCCGCTCGGCGGACGACGTCCTTGTCGCGGGCGGAGGTCACCGCGATGACGTCGGCGAGGACGCCCTCGGCGCGGAGCCGCTGGAGGAGGGCGAGCCCGTGGCCGTCGGGCAGGTGCAGGTCGAGGAGCAGCAGGTCGACCGGCTCGCGGCGCAGCAGCCGGACCGCGTCCGCGGCACTGTGGGCGACGCCGACGAGGGTGAAACGGTCGAGCCGTCGGACGTACGCCGCGTGCGCCTCGGCCGCGATCGCCTCGTCCTCGACCACGAGCACCCGGATCGGCGGCAGCGCGCTCATCGGTCCGCCGCCAGGGTGACCCGGAAGCGCGCGCCACCCAGGTCGGAGCGGTCGATCGTCACCTCGCCACCGTGCCGGCGCGCGACGCCGGAGACGAGCGCCAGCCCGAGCCCGTGCCCGGCCTCGGCCTTCGTCGACCAGCCACGGGTCAGGGCGTGCTCGGCCTGCTCGGGGGTCAGCCCGGGGCCGCTGTCGTCGACCTCGATCACGGCGCCGTCGGCGTACGAGAAGCGGACGCGGACCTTCCGCTCGGGCGCAGCCGTGACGGCCTCGAAGGCGTTGTCGACCAGGTTGCCGACGACGGTGACGAGGTCGCGACCCGCGATGCCGCCGAGGTCGGGGAGCTCGCCCTCGACGGCGAGGTCGATCCCGCGCTCCGCCGCCTCCGCGGTCTTGCCGACGAGCAGCGCGGTGAGCGCGGGATCGCCGGCAGCGGCGACGAGGCGCTCGGTGAGGTCCTGGCTCAGCTGCAGCTCGGCGGTGGCGAACTCCAGCGCGTCGGTGGGCCGGCCGAGCTCGATCAGGGACACCACGGTGTGCAGCCGGTTGGCGGCCTCGTGGGTGAGCGCGTGCAGGGAGTCGGTGAGGCCCCGGACGAGCTCGAGCTCGCCGGTCGCGGCGCGCAGCTCGGTCTGGTCGCGCAGCGTCACGACGGCGCCGACCTCGTGACCCTCCCAGGTCGCCGGGGAGGAGCTGACCAGGACGAGCCGGTCGCCGGCGGCGTACAGGTGGTCGCTGCTGGCGGTGGCGCCGAGGGCGGTGCCGACCAGGCCGGGAGCCAGGCCGAGGTCGTCGAAGCGACGCCCGACGACGTCCTCGGGGAGGTCCAGCAGCCGGCGCGCCTCGTCGTTGGTGAGCTGCACGCGGCCCGCGTCGTCGAGCAGCACGAGACCCTCGCGCATGGCGCCGAGGACGGCCGCGTAGAACTCGTACATCCGGCCGAGCTCGTCGGCGCTGAGCCCGTGGGTCTGGCGGCGTACCCGGCGCGACACCAGCCAGGTGCCCGCGAGGCCGAGCAGCAGCACCCCGGCCGAGGCGGCCACGATCACCAGCAGGGTGCGGGTCATCCGCCGGTCGATCGCCGACACCGTGATCCCCACCGCCACCATCGCGACGACCTTGCCGTGCGCGTCCCGGATGGGAGCGACTGCACGGACCGACGGGCCGAGCGTGCCGGCGTACTCCTCGGTGAAGACGTGGCCCTGCGGCGCGTCGCCGACGTCGCCGATGAACCGCTTGCCGATCTCGGCCGGGTTCGGGTGGCTGTAGCGGATCCGGCTCATCGACATCACGGTCACGAAGTCGACACCGGTCGCGTGCCGTACGGACTCGGCCAGCGGCTGCACCACCCGGCTCGGCGTGCGCGTCTGCACCGCGGCGAGGAGGTCCGGCGACGCCGCGAACGTGGTCGCCACACCGGTCACCTCGTGGGTCGCGTCCGCGCGGGCGTCGTGGCGGGCGTCGTACGCCGCCAGGGCGATCGCCGCTGCTCCGAGCAGCAGCACGACGACGACCTGCAGCACCAGCATCTGCCGCGCGAGGGACGGTTCGCCGGCGCGGTGCAGGCGACCGGACGAGGAGGCGCGGGCCATGACCGGATTGTTCCACCGGCCGCGGGGGCGGGCCGCGAACACAACGACCACAAGGGTGACCACGGTCACATCTGCGCGGAAGGTGGTGCGCCGAGGGGACGGCACCGGGCCGGCCCGCAGCAAGGAGGAACGTCGTGAGCACCGCCGCTCCCAGGAACCGGACCAAGTACCTCTACCCGGCCGTGCTGGCCGCCGTCGCGCTCGGCATCGTCGTCGGCCTGGCAGCGCCCAGCTTCGCCGTGCAGCTCGCGCCGCTCGGCAAGGGCTTCGTGGCGCTGATCAAGATGATGATCCAGCCGGTCATCTTCTGCACGATCGTCCTCGGCGTCGGCTCGGTCTCGAGCGCGGCGAAGGTCGGCAAGGTGGGCGGGCTGGCCCTCGCCTACTTCACGGCCATGTCCACCGTCGCGCTCGGCATCGGCCTGGTGGTCGGCAACCTCCTCCACCCGGGTGACGGGCTGCGGGTGACGGGCGCCATCGCCGGAGCCGGGCAGGCCCAGGTCGCGACCGACGCGGGCGGCACCACCGACTTCCTGCTCGGCATCATCCCCACCTCGATGCTGTCCGCGCTCACCTCCGGTGAGGTGCTGCAGACGCTGCTCATCGCGCTGCTCGTCGGCTTCGCCGTCCAGGGCCTCGGCTCGGCGGGCGCTCCTGTCGTGACCGCGGTCGGTCACGCCCAGAGGCTCGTCTTCCGGATCCTGGCGATGATCATGTGGGCCGCGCCGATCGGCGCCTTCGGCGCCATGGCCTCCGTCGTCGGCAGCACCGGCGTCGACGCGCTGACGAGCCTCGCCGTGCTGATGGTCGGCTTCTACGTGACCTGCGCGCTGTTCGTGTTCGGCGTCCTGGGCACGCTGCTGTGGGTCACCACCCGGATCAACGTCCTGCGGCTGCTCGGCTACCTCGGCAAGGAGTTCCTGCTGATCCTGTCGACGTCGTCCTCGGAGTCGGCGCTCCCGCGGCTGATGGCCAAGATGGAGCACGCCGGCGTCGACCGCGCGACCGTCGGCGTGGTCGTGCCCACGGGCTACTCCTTCAACCTGGACGGCACCGCGATTTACCTGACCATGGCCTCGCTGTTCATCGCCGAGGCGATGGGCGAGCCGCTCTCGCTCGGCGCCCAGGTGTCGCTGCTGGTCTTCATGATGATCGCCTCCAAGGGCGCGGCCGGCGTGACGGGCGCGGGCATGGCCACGCTCGCCGGCGGTCTGAGCTCGCACCGGCCCGAGCTCGTCGACGGTGTCGGCCTGATCGTCGGCATCGACCGCTTCATGTCGGAGGCGCGTGCGCTGACGAACTTCGCCGGCAACGCGATCGCCACGGTCCTCGTCGGGCAGTGGACCGGAAGCCTGGACCGGGCTCGGCTCGACAGCGTCCTCGCGGGGCTGGAGCCGTACGACGAGGGCGCGGCCGCGCTGCCCGAGCCGGCCGCGGCACCCCGACCGGTCGCGCCGGTACCCGCCTGAGCGCCGGGGTGCCGGGCTCGTCGTCGGCCGACGAGCCCTGAGCCGAGGCGTAGCGTCGGGCCCGTGCCGACCGATGACGACCTGCTGAACGCCTACGTCGCCATCCGGTGGGGCGAGGCCGAGCGGCTGCGGGCGCTGCTCACCGAGCACCCGGACCTCGTAACGTGGTGGCTCGGCCCGAAGGAGGGCAGGAGCCCGTTGCACGTGGTGACGGACTGGCCGGGGTACTTCCCGAACGGACCCGAGGTCGCGCGGATCCTCGTCGCGGCAGGCGCGGAGCTCGACGTACGAGGGCCGGACGGGACGGGCGAGACACCGCTGCACTGGGCGGCCAGCAGCGACGACGCGGACGTCGCCCGGGTCCTCGTCGAGGCCGGAGCGGACCTCGAGGCTCCCGACGGCTCCATCGGCACGCCGCTGGACAACGCGATCGGCTACGGCTGCTGGAACGTGGCGCGGCTGCTCGTCGCGAGCGGCGCCCGTGTCGACAAGCCCTGGCACGCGGCGGCGCTCGGGATGACCGACCGGCTCGCCGAGCTCCTGGACGCCCTGCCCGCGCCGGCGCAGGAGGACCTCGACCAGGCGCTCTGGCACGCCTGCGGCGGAGGGCAGCGGCGCACGGCCGAGCTGTTGGTCGAGCGGGGCGCTGACACGTCGTACACCCCGGACTACGGGAGCGGAACCCTGGCCGACCGCGGGGTAGCCCGCCGTCAGCCGGCGCAGGCCACGCAGGTCCGCGCGGTGGGCCGGGCCTGCAGCCGTCCGGACGGGATCCTCTCGCCGCACACCTCGCAGCGTCCGTAGCTGCCGTCGGCCAGGCGCCGGCGCGCCGCGGCGATCTCCTCGAGCTGGTGGCGGGCGGCCGTGAGGAGGCCGGCGGATCGCTCGCGCTCGAAGGCGATCGTGGCGCCCTCCGGGTCGTGCTCGTCGTCGGCGTTGGTGTCGCGCGACGCGTCGTGGAACTGGCGTACCTCGGAAGCGAGCTCCTGCACCCGCCGCTGCCACCGCTGCTCCTCGTGGGAGAGGGCGGCCTGCACCGCGCCGGCGTCCATCCCCCGACCCTAGCGTCGGGGAAGGACGCCGCGTGGGGCCGAGGGATCACCGCGTCCAGAACGGGTGCTGCGCGTCCTCCCGCACCGCGATGTTGATCCGGTTGAACAGGTTGTGGGTGGCGATCGTGATGATGAGCGCGGCGACCTGGGTCTCGTCGTAGTGCTTGGTCACCTCGCGCCACAGCTCGTCGGGGACGGCGTCGGTGGCGCCGGCGAGCCGGGTGAGCGCGTCGGCGAGCTCGAGCGCGGCCTTCTGGGCCTCGTCGAAGAACGGGGACTCGCGGAACGCGGCCAGGCCGACCATCTGCGAGGTGGTCAGGCCGGCGGTCGGTCCGGTCATGACGTGGCCCTGGATGCAGGCGGCGCAGCCGTTGAGCTGGCTGACGCGCAGCGCGACCAGCTCGATGGTGGTGGCGGGCAGGCCGCCCGACGCGGAGGCGGCGAGCAGGTTGCCGATGCCCTTGTAGGCCTGCGGCAGGATCGTGGCGGGGTTGGGCATGCGGGGTTCGATGGTGGTCATGTCATCACTGACACGCGCTGTCGGTGGGATGTGACAGGTTGGCCGAGCATTCTTCTCGGGAGGGACCGGATGGCGTACGACGACGGGCTGGCCGAGCGCTTCGAGGAGCACCGCCGCCACCTGTTCGGGGTGGCCTACCGGATGCTCAGCTCGACCAGCGAGGCCGAGGACGCCGTCGGGGAGACCTGGCTGCGACTGAGCCGAGCGAGGACGCGGGGCCTCCGCCGCCGAGCGCGACCCCGTCCGCCAGCGCGAGGTCGTCGACGCCTTCTTCGCCGCCGCCCACGAGGGCGACTTCGAGCGGCTCGTGGGGGTCCTCGATCCGGAGGTCGTGCTGCGGTCGGACGCAGGCGCGGGCATCACGGCGTACCTCGGCGCGGAGCGGGTCGCCGGCAACGCGATCATGTACGCCCACCCCGATCGCGCGGTGCATCCGGCGCTCGTCAACGGCAGCGCGGGTGTGGTCATCACCCTCGGCGGGGCGCTGTTCAGCGTCATGGTCTTCACGGTGGTGGGCGGCCGGATCGTGGAGATCGAGGCCTACACCGAACCTGTCCTGTTCGAGCGGCTCGGCAAGGAGCTCGATCTCGGGGCTTGACCTTGACGCAGCGTCAACCCCCGACGCTTGCGGACATGACCACTCCAGCCCTCCGGATCACCGGACTCCGCAAGGCGTACGGCGCCACCACCGTCCTCGACGGTCTCGACCTCACCGTCCCCGCCGGCACCGTCTACGCCCTGCTCGGGCCGAACGGCGCCGGCAAGACCACCACCGTCACCATCTGCTCCACGCTGCTCGCCGCCGACGAGGGTGAGGTGCAGGTCGCGGGCGCCGACGTACGTCGCCAGGCCGACCAGGTACGCCGCAGGATCGGCGTCACCGGGCAGTTCTCGGCCATCGACGAGCTGCTCACCGGCCGGGAGAACCTCCGGCTGATGGCCGACCTCGCGCACCTCTCCCGTCCCGACTCCGGCGCGCGGGCCGAGGAGCTGCTCGTCCGGTTCGGCCTCGTGGACGCGGCAGACCGGCGCGCGGCGACGTACTCCGGCGGGATGAAGCGGCGCCTCGACCTGGCCATGACGCTGGTGAGCCGGCCGCGGCTGATCTTCCTCGACGAGCCGACCACCGGACTGGACCCGCGCAGCCGGCGCGACCTGTGGGAGATCGTCCGTGAGCTGCTGGCCGACGGCGTGACGATCTTCCTCACCACCCAGTACCTCGAGGAGGCCGACCAGCTCGCGCACACCGTGGGGGTCCTGCACGGCGGCCGGCTCGTCGCGGAGGGCACGCCGGCCGAGCTCAAGGCGCAGGCCGGCCGCGACACCCTCGACGACGTCTTCCTCGCCCTGACCGAGCTCGACCCGACCGCCGAGAAGGAGGCCGTGTGATGTCCACCGTCGCCTACGCCGTGCGCGACGCGCGCACCATGCTCCACCGCAACCTGCTGCACATGCTGCGCTACCCGTCCCTGACGATCATGCTGATCGCCCAGCCGGTGCTCTTCCTGCTGCTCTTCGTCTACGTCTTCGGCGGCACCATGGGCGCCGGGCTGCCCGGTGGGGGTGGACGCGGCGCCTACCTGGCCTACGTGTCGCCCGCCATCCTCGTCATCACGGTGTCGTCGGTGGCGCTGAGCATCGCGATCTACGCGGCCAAGGACTCCACCGAGGGCATCATCGACCGGTTCAAGACGCTGCCGATCGCGCGGTCGTCGGTCCTCACCGGGCTGGTCCTGGCCGCGCTCGTGCAGACCGCGATCGCCGTCGGTGCGGTGCTCGCGCTCGCCCTCGCGCTGGGCTTCCGGCCGCACTCCGGCGTGGACGGCTGGGTCGGCGCGATCGGCGTCCTGACGCTCCTGGCGATCGCCCTGACCTGGCTCTGCGTCGCCCTCGGCCTGGCCGCGGGCAGCGTCGAGACGGCCAGCAACACCCCGATGTTCCTCATGCTGCTGCCGTTCCTGTCGAGCGCGTTCGTGCCGACCGGCTCGATGGCGCCCGGTCTGGCCTGGGTGGCGCAGCACCAGCCGTTCACGCCGGTCATCGAGACGCTGCGGGCCTACCTGGCCGGCGGGGACCCGGGCAGCGACCTCGCCTGGACGATCGGGTGGTGCCTGTTCATCACGGCGGTGAGCGCCGCGTGGGCGCTGCGCCTCTTCATCCGCCCTGCGGCACGCTGATCCCATGGCCGTGTCTCCCTGTCCCGTGGCGGCGCCAGCGCCGCCCGGGCGGCACGCTCGCTGCGTTGCCGCCGCTCGGAAGACGACCCGGTATGCCATCGCGACGCCGCCTTGCGATCGCACCACCCGAACGACGCTGGCACCCGCCGAGGACAGGGAGACACGGCCATGCTGACGATCGGAGAGCTCGCGTCGTACGCCGGCGTCACGATCCGCGCCGTCCGGCACTACCACGCCAAGGGCCTGCTGCCCGAGCCCGAGCGCGACCACTCCGGCTACCGGCGGTACGACGCCCGGGCAGTCGCCGAGCTGATCAAGATCCGCACGCTGGCCGAGGCCGGCGTACCGCTCGCGCGGGTGGCGGAGCTGCTCGACGCCGATGACGCGGAGTTCGCCGTCGCGGTGGCGGAGATCGACCGGCGGCTGCGCGCGGAGATCCGGGAGCGGCGGCGGCACCGGGAGCGGATCGCCCAGCTGGCGGCCGGCGACAACCTGGCGCTGCCGGCCGAGGCGGCGGCGTACCTGGCGCGGCTGCGGGCGATGGGCATCGACGAGCGGTTGATCGCCGGCGAGCGGGATGCCTGGATCATGGTCGCGGCCCAGACCCCCGAGCACATGGGGCTGTTCATGGAGCTGAAGAACACCCAGCTCGACGACCCGGCGACGGCCGCGCTCTACACCGAGCTGGCCGACGCGATCACCTGGGCGCCCGACGACCCGCGGATCGTGGGGCTGGTCGACGCCCTCGTGGCCTCCATCGAGGCCGCGGACCCCGCGGACGAGGAGGCCTGGCAGGGTGCGGCGATCCCCGACGAGCTGGTGGCGCTGCTCGACTCGCTCTTCCTCGACCTGGTGCCGATGGCCCCGCGGCTGCTGGCACTGCTGGAGGAGCGGGGCTGGACGGGGTGGACCCGGCTGGAGCGAATCGGGCCTCGCTAGGCCCCGGTCACATCCGGCGCGCCCGCTGATGCCCGCGGACGTCATACGGAGGGAGCGCTCCAGTGCTCCCTCCGTATGACGTCCCGGCGTGCTCAGCCGCGGGTCGACGCCCGGACCACCAGGTCGAACCCGCGCACCCGCTCCTCGCCGCGACCGGCCCGTTCCTCGAGCAGGTCGACCAGGAGGTCGGCGCACGCGCGGCCGAACTCCAGCGGGTGCAGGTCGACGGCGGTGATCCGCGGGCTGGCGAGCTCCATGGCGGGGCTGTCGACGCACGAGGCGACGAGCAGGTCGGTGCCGATGGTGCGGCCGAGCTCGGCGGCGGCGCCCGCGACCCCGAGGGCAGCGGCGTCGGGCGCCGAGACGATCGCGTCGACCTCGGGGGTGTTGCGCAGGATCTCCCGCACCAGCGCGGTGATCTCGTCCGGACCCGCGGCGAAGGCGACCGTCGCGATCGTCGGCTCGATGCCGGCAGCGGTGCACCAACGGGTGTGGCCGCGGCGCAGCGAGGCGGCCCAGTCCGAGCCGTCGGCGGGCGCGAGCAGGACGGGCCTACGGGCGCCCCGCGCGGCGAGGTGGTCGAGCACCGTGGTGATGACCTGCTCGTGGTCGACGCGTACGACGCCGGCCGGGTCCAGGTCGAGCCGGCGGCTGCGCTCGCCGGTGACGATGGGCAGACGAGCGCGGGCGAGCTGCTCGATGGTCACGTCGCCGGCGACCGGGTCGATCATCACGATGCCGTCGACGCGCGGGTTGCCCTGCGAGCGGTCCGCGGTGGCGGGTGCGAGGAGCGTCAGGTCGTAGCCGGCCTCGTGGACGCGGCGCAGGCATCCGGAGGTCACCTGCGTGTAGTAATTCATGCTCGTCGTGAGCTCGGGCAGGTACAGCCCGATGGCCCCGACCCGGGCGCGGCGCAGGTGCTGGGCGGTGCTGCTGGGCACGAAGCCCAGCTCCTCCGCGGCGGCGCGGACCCGGTCCTTGGTGCGCTCGGAGACCCGGCCGCGGCCCGAGAGCGCGTCGGACGCGGTGGTCGTCGAGACCCCTGCCTGACGGGCGACGTCGTGGAGGGTCGGGCGGGTCACCCGGTCGAGGTTAGAGGGTGGCCACGTCTCGGGATCCGAGACCCCCGGTTTTCATCCGGGCGCGAACGTTCGTAGCCTCGACGTAGTGCCGGAACGTTCCGGCACAGCCGACGGAGGACACCGCATGACCGAGCACGCCACCGACACCGGGATCGAGCAGCACGCGATCGACTGGATCCCGAACGAGGAGCGCCACGGCAAGGTGTCCTCGCTCGGCGCCATCTGGTGGGTCGCCAACATCAACCTCACCGGGATGTCCACCGGCGTCGCCACCCTCGCGGTCGGCGCCGGGCTGTTCTGGACCGTGGTCGCGACGTTCGTCGGATCGCTGTTCGGCACCTTCTTCATGGCGTTCCACTCCTCGCAGGGTCCGCAGCTCGGCCTGCCGCAGCTCGTCCAGTCCCGGCCGCAGTTCGGCTACCTGGGCGCGGCGCTCACGGTCTGGGTCTTCGCCCTGGTCAACTACGTCGCCTACAACACCTCCGACGCGCTGCTCTCCGGCGCGGCCGCCCAGCACCTCTTCCACGTCCCGAGCAGCACGCTCGGCTACGCGCTCGCCGCCCTCGTCGCCGCCGTGATCGCCCTCTACGGCTACCGCTGGATCCACCACGTCGAGCACTGGCTGGCCATCCCGATGGTGGTCGCGCTCGTCATCCTGACCATCGCCGTGGTCGCCAACGTCGCGAACACGGCCGCGCTCTGGAAGCCCGGTCCGTTCCACTTCGCCGCGGTCATGACCGTCTTCGTCATCGTGGCCGGCTTCCAGCTCGGCTGGGCGCCGTACGTCTCCGACTACTCGCGCTACCTGCCCGCCACCACCGGCACCCGCTCGACGTTCTGGTGGACCTACCTGCCGAGCGCGGTCTCCGCGATCTGGGTGTTCGCGCTCGGCTCGGCCGTCGCCGCGCTCGCGCCCGACGAGCCGGACCCGGTCAAGGCGTTCACCGCGATCGGCGACTCGCTGGCGCCCGGCCTCGGCTGGCTCGTCTCGTTCCTGCTGTTCGTCGGCCTGCTCGCGATCATGGCCATCAACCAGTACGGCGGATCGCTGAGCATGATCTCGATCATCGACTCGTTCCGCCCGGCCCGCAGCGGCCGCCGGCTGCGCGCAGCGACGATCGTGGCGATGGCGCTCATCGTCTTCGTCGTGGCGCAGACCGTCGGCGTCGACCGGTTCAACTCCTTCTACGGCAACGCGCTGATCTTCCTGGCCTACCTGTTCACGCCGTGGACCGCGATCAACCTGGTCGACTACTTCTTCGTCCGCCGGGGCGCCTACGTGATCCGCGAGATCTTCAACCCGCGCGGCATGTACGGCCGCTGGGGCTGGAACGGCATCGCCGCCTACCTGCTCTCGACCGCGATCATGGTGCCGTTCTTCGTGACCACCCCGTTCACCGGGTTCATCGCGCACCGGCTGGGCGACGTCGACTACTCGATGTTCGTCGGCCTGCCCGTCGCCGGTCTGCTCTACTGGCTGTTCTCGCGGCGGATCGACCTCGAGGGCGAGCGCCTGCTCGTGGTCGAGGAGGGCGTCCTGCCGCTGCACCACGGTGCGCACTGACCTGGAGGTACGACGATGCGGCTCACCCCCACCGAGCGCGACCGGCTGCTCATCTTCACCGCGGCCGAGCTGGCCCGCGCGCGCCGCGCCCGTGGTCTGCGGCTGAACCTGCCCGAGGCGACGGCGCTGATCGCGGACACCGCCTGCGAGAGGGCGCGCGACGGGGCCCGGCTGGCCGAGGCTATCGACGCCGCGCGCAGCGTGCTCTCCGCGGACGACGTGCTGCCCGGCGTACCGGACCTGCTGCCGAGCCTGCAGGTCGAGGCCGTCTTCGACGACGGCACCCGGCTGTGCGTGATCGAGGACCCGTTCCGCGGCGCCGGCTCGCTCGGCGCGGAGGCGCCCGGGGCCGCGATCGCCGGCGAGGGGGAGGGGTACGCCGTGCCGCCCGCCGCGGTCGAGCTCTCGGTGCGCAACACCGCCGCCGTGCCGATCACCGTCACCTCGCACTTCCACTTCTTCGAGACCAACCCGCGGCTGGCCTTCGACCGGGCAGCGGCGTACGGGATGCGGCTGCACGTGCCGGCCGGCTCGTCGGTCCGCTTCGACCCCGGAGCAGTCGTCGGGGTGGAGCTGGTGCCGATCGGCGGTGACCGGGTCGCGATCGGGTTCGCGGGTCTGGTCGACGGACCGCTCGACGCCCCCGGTGCCGCGGCGGCCGCGCTGGAGAAGGCGCGCGCCTGTGGCTACCTGACGACCTTCGACGAGGCCGACGGCGCCGACGACGAGGAGGGCACGCGATGACCAGGAGCGACGACCACCGGATGCACTCGATGCAGGGCTGCCACGGCCAGGTCGGCCCGATCGGCTCCTGGGCCGACCAGGACCCGGCCGACTACATCGCCACCCACGGCCCGCGCGCCGGCGACCGGGTGCGTCTCGGCGACAGCGGGCTCGTGGTGCGGGTCGAGTCGGACTCCCAGCACCCCGGCGACGAGTTCCTCGCGGGCTTCGGCAAGACCGCGCGCGACGGCATGCACCTGCAGGGCAGGTCGCTGCACGAGACCTGCGACGTGGTCATCAGCAACGTCGTGGTCATCGACGCGGTCCAGGGGATCCGCAAGACCTCGATCGGCATCAAGGACGGCCGGATCGTCGCGATCGGGCGCGCGGGCAACCCGGACACCACGCCCGGCGTCGAGGTGGTCACCTCGACCGGCACGACCATCGTGTCCGGTGAGGGCCTGATCGCGACCGCCGGAGCGATCGACACCCACGTGCACCTGCTCTCGCCGCGGATCATGGAGGCCTCGCTGGCCTCGGGCGTCACCACGATCATCGCCCAGGAGTTCGGGCCGGTCTGGGGCGTCGGCGTGAACTCGCCGTGGGCCCTGGGGCACGCGTTCGGGGCGTTCGACGCATGGCCGGTGAACATCGGCTTCCTCGCGCGCGGATCGTCCTCGGTCGAGGCGCCCCTGGTCGAGGCGCTCGTCGAGGGCGGCGCCTGCGGCTTCAAGGTGCACGAGGACATGGGCGCGCACACCCGCGCCCTCGACACGGCGCTCCGGGTCGCCGAGGAGCACGACGTGCAGGTCGCGCTGCACACCGACGGCCTCAACGAGTGCCTGTCGGTCGAGGACACCCTCGCGGTGCTCGAGGGCCGCACCATCCACGCCTTCCACATCGAGGGCTGCGGCGGCGGCCACGTGCCGAACGTCCTGAAGATGGCGGGCGTCCCCAACGTGATCGGCTCCTCGACCAACCCGACCCTGCCGTTCGGGCGCGACGCGCTCGAGGAGCACTTCGGGATGATCGTGTCGGCCCACGACCTGAAGATCGACCTGCCGGGCGACGCCGAGATGGCCCGCGACCGGATCCGCGCCGGGACGATGGGCGCCGAGGGCGTCCTGCACGATCTCGGGGTCATCGGCATCACCTCGTCGGACGCCCAGGGCATGGGCCGCGCGGGCGAGACGGTCCGGCGTACCTTCGCGATGGCCGGCAAGAACAAGGTCGAGCGCGGCGCGCTCGAGGGCGACGGCGACGACGACAACATCCGGGTCCTGCGCTACATCGCGAAGCTCACCATCAACCCCGCCATCGCGCACGGCCTGGCCCACGAGGTCGGGTCGATCGAGGTCGGCAAGCTCGCCGACATCGTGCTGTGGCGGCCCGACCACTTCGGAGCCAAGCCGCAGCTCGTCATCAAGGCGGGGTTCCCGGCGTACGGCGTGGTCGGCGACCCCAACGCCTCCACCGACACCAGCCAGCCGCTGGTCATCGACAAGCAGCTCGGTGCGTACGGCGCCGCACCCGCCGAGCTGTCGGTCGCCTTCGTGTCGCAGGCCGCGGCTGCGGCGGCCTCGCTCGGCTCCCCGGCCGACGGCCTGCCCACGCGGCGCCGGCGGGTCGGGGTGAAGCACACGCGCGGCATCGGTCCCGCCGACCTGGTCCGCAACGCCCGGCTCGGGACGGTCGACGTCTCGCCCGCCGGCCGGGTCACCTTCGAGGGCGAGCTCGTCGACTCCCCGCCCGCCGAGTCGGTGTCACTGAACCGCCTGTACTTCTTGTGACCGGTAGGCGCGCTCCCGCTCCGCCTCGGTGCCGACCGGGTCGTCGATGACCATCGGCCCGTCGGTGGGCACCGCCGTGTGGTGGTCGGTCGTGTAGAACCGGACCTCGTGGCCGTCCGGATCGACGCCCTCGTCGGTGGGACGGTCGCGCTGATGGGCCGTGCCGCCGACCTCTTCGAGGTCGCGCTGCAGGCACAGTCCGGGGAGCCGGAGCTGGTCGAGGCGTTCACGGCCGGCCGCGCCGCGACCCGGCAGCTGCTGCACGCCTTCGTCGACGCCGCCTGCCGCGACGGGCTCGCGGTGGCGGCGGACGACCCGGACTGGCAGCGGGAGACGGTGGCGCTCAGCGGCCAGGCCGAGACGCACCTGCTGCTGCGGCGTACGACGGGGTGGTCGCCGGAGCAGTACGGCGACTGGCTGCGGCGGACCCTGACCGCGCTGCTGCCGGCGCGCTGAGCTGCTGACCCGTCCACAGGTGCCGTGCGTGCACATTGCTCACGGAGTTGGGATCGACCTACTCTCGTCGGGCTCGATCGTCGGCTCGGGAGAAGGCACAATGGAGAGCGTGAACACCTGGCTCGCGGCGGCCGTCGCCGTCATCACCGTGCTCGCGGGCACCGCCGCGATGCTGCGCTGGGTGGTGCACAACCTGGATACGAGGATAGATCGTCGCATCGGTGATCACCTCCTCCCGCTCCAAGTGCGGATCGATGGTCGGATCGACGCGCTGAGCACGCGGATGGACGCCTTCGAGACCAAGCTCGACCACGTCGCCGAGGTCGTCGACCTTCGGCTCAAGCCTCTCGAGGAGGACATGGCGCTCGTCAAGCGCCACCTCCTGGGCCTGCCGGCGGCGTAGCCCTCAGCGGTCGAACAGCCCGTCGTCGAGCGCGCTCACGTAGGTGAGTGCGAAGTCGCGACCGAGGTCGGTCAGGGCGTAGCGGCGGTCGTCCACGGTCCACAGGTTGCAGTCCGCGAAGAGGTACCAGACTCCATCGAGCCGGGTCTGCCAACCGACTCCCTCGAGGTCGCGCAACACGTCAGGGCACCGGGAGTCCCACCAGGCCTCGATGTCGGCGAGCGGCGTCGGAGCGTCAGCAACCAGTCCTGTCAGGAGTACGCCGGTGAGCGGCTCGATCGCATAGGAGCCGAGCCGCAGACACAGGCCCATCGTCAGGGTCAGGGCGAGGTTGCGCCACTCCTCGTCGGTCTCGGGGTCGGGCCGCCTGCGAACGGCGCGGGTGCGGGTCTCGTCGATGAGCTCCGCACTGGTCAGGGCGAACCAGAGCCGGTCGAGAGGGAGGCAGTCACCGGCGCTCTTCCACGCGTTGAGGTACGCCTCGGCCCGGACGGCGTCGACCTCGGGCCGGGCGAGCTCCGGATCGCGGAAGGGCGGGTACTGCAGCGCCTCGTAGCCGCGTTCCCACGGCCAGAGGTCGAGGAACTCGTAGGCCTCCCGGGCGATCGCCGGACGGAGGAGGCCACGGGTGGTCAGCTCCTTCCGGCCGTCCGCCGCCCAGTCGGCGAGCCGGAGGCAGTCGCGGACGAATCCAGAGCTCCGCGCGTTCTCGGCGGACACGGCGAGCTCGCCGGGCTCCATCATCTCGTCGGCACTCTCAGGCTCAGGGACGAGCGCGTTGGCCTGGGCCGTGTACGCCGCAGCACGGGTGCTCTTCGGTGAGGGGTCCGGCATCAGTCGGATGCGCTCGTCCTGGGGCAGTGCATTCCAGGCGGCCGTGATCTGGTCCATCCGCTGCTGGAGCTCCTCGACGGTTTCTGCCCCGTCGAGCGAGATCCCGATGCTGTTGCCGAACGACTGCAGCACCCGGGACTGCGAGTGGTTCGCGGGGTCGTCGTACGCCGCTGCCATCTTGGGGAGGGCGCGGCGGGTCTCCTTGCGCAGGTCCGCCGGACTGGCGGATCGCGCGTTCATCCGACCTGTCGCCCGCAGGAAGCCCCAGTAGGTGTCGAGGGTCTCGGCCAGCAGGTCGGACTCCGGCAGGTTGTCGCCGTAGGCGGGCCAGGTGACGAGCAGCAGGCGCTCCGCACTGCCGGCCGGCCACTCGCCGTAGGGCAGGTCGTCGTACCGGTCGCGGAGCTCCAGGATCTCCGTGAGGAGATCAGGGTCGAAGGATCGCCTCTTGCTGTCGGCCCAGGCGGTCAGATGTCGTAGCAGGAGCAGGTGCTCGTCCATGAGGCCACGCTACGGGCACGAACGCCCGGAGGGTGCCGGTCGCAGCGACCAGCCAGCCGGTGAGCAGGCCGAGCATGACGAGCACGGCGGCGTAGCGGAACAGATCCAGGCTGGTCGCGGCGGCCAGCGCGCTGGTGCCCGTGACGACGGTGCCGATCGGGAAGGTGAACGACCACCAGGTCGGCGCGAAGGGCAGCCCGGCGCGGACCTGGCGGATCGTCAGCGACAGCGCCAGCGCGGTCCACAGGAGGGTGAACCCCCACACTGGGACGCCGTAGACCACGGCCAGCATGGCGAGGGCGTGGCCGTAGGTGGGGACGACGGTCGGCGCGATCGCGCCCAGGTGGTGGGCAGCCGTGGTCGACTGGCCGAGGAAGCCGAGCACGATCCAGACGGTCGGCACGGCGGCCGGGGCGAGGTCGCCGTACCGGACCAGGCGCTGCCAGAGCTGGGTGAGCACGAGCAGGCCGGCCACGACGGTGAGGCCGAACATCGCGTAGCAGAGCAGCAGCAGCGTCTGCTGCGGCTGACCGGCCGGGAGGTGCGGGACGAGGCCGGCGCCGACGGTGGCGGACACCATCGGCGGCACGACCGGCATCAGCCAGCCGCCGGTCGCGCTGTCGTCGCGCACCTCGTGGGCGGTGATCGCGCGGAACGGCACGGCCACCGCGGTCCACAGGCCGAGCAGGGTGCCGGACGTCCAGAGCGTGCCGTCGAGGGCGAGGGCTGCGTCGGCCCCGATCAGCCGGTGCCCCACGGCGAGCGCGCCCGCGCCCACGGTCATCAGCGCCATCGCGGGAGCGCCGTAGAAGTGGGAGAGCTGCGGGTCGTCGTACTGACGACGGAGGAGGACGGGATCCCGGCGCCACTCGCGCACCAGCACCGCGGTGATCGCGGTGAGCAGTGCGGCAGCCGCGACCCAGAACCCGAGCGCGACGCTGGTCGCGCCGGGCACGGCGACGGGCAGGCCGACCAGGGCGACGGCGACGATGCCGGTGCCCATGACGGCGGCGTACCAGTTCGGGCCGTAGGGGATCCTCATGTCCTCCAGCGTCGTCGTCGGGGGCGCGCCGCAGTAGGGACCGCTTCGCTGTGGCCCCACAGGGCTAGCCTGTGACCATGGCGACGACGCTCCCGGACCTGCCCTCGCTGCGGCTGCTCGTCGACGTGGCGCGGCTCGGCAGCATCGGCGCCGCGGGCCGGGCGAACGGGATCTCCCAGCAGTCGGCGTCGGAGCGGATCCGGGCGATGGAGACGCAGACCGGGCTGGTCCTCGTGCAGCGCGCTCCGCGCGGGTCCGTGCTCACGCCCGCCGGCCGGCTGATGGTCGAGTGGAGCAACGACCTGCTCTCGCGGGCCGCCGAGATCGAGGTGGCCCTCGCGACGCTGCGCCGCGGTCGCTCCGAGGAGCTGCACGTGCACGCGTCGATGACGACGGCGGAGTACCTGCTGCCGCGCTGGCTCGTCCGGCTCCGGCAGACCCGCGACGTCACGGTCAGCCTGCGAGCCGCCAACTCCGGCGAGGTCGTCGCAGCGGTACGCCGGGGCGAGGCCGACCTGGGCTTCATCGAGGGACCCGACGACCTGGCCGGCCTGTCCACCGTCGTGGTCGGCGTCGACGAGCTGGTGCTGGTCGCCGCGGTCGACGACGCGTGGGCGCGACGGCGGCGGCCGGTCGGCGCCGGCGACCTCGCCAAGCGGGCCCTCATCTGCCGCGAGCGCGGCTCGGGGACCAGGGCGGTCGTCGAGGCGGCGATGGCGGACGCGGGGAGGCGGCTCGCGGAGCCCGAGGTCGAGCTGGCCACCAACGCCGCGATCCTGGCCGCGGTCCGCGCCGGTGGGCCGCCCGCCTTCGTGTCGGCGCAGGCCGCACGTGCCGACGTCGAGCTCGGCACGCTGGTCTCCGTCCCGGTCGACCTGGACCTGACCCGAGAGTTCCGGGCCGCGTGGATCGGCGGCCCGCGGCCGCCGGCGGGGCCGGTGCGGGACCTGCTGGCGATCGCGCGCCGCGGTCAGTAGCGCTGGTCGGTAGAACGTGTTTCAGCCATGATGGGCGCATGCGCCTGACCCGTGACCTCGCCTACGCCGCCCCCGTCGCCGACGTGCTCGCCATGCTGCAGGATCCGGCGTACTGGGACGGGGTGGCGGAGGCGACCGCGGCGATCTCCAGCGCGACCACGGTGACGGGGTCGGGCGACGAGGTCGAGGTGGTGACCGACCAGCAGCAGGCCGTGGTCGGGGTGCCGTCATTCGCGAAGAAGTTCGTCGGCGACAGCACCCGCGCGATCATCACGGCGTCGTGGACGGGCGCGCAGGCGTCCTACGCCGTGGACACCCCGGGCAAGCCGACCTCGATGTCCGGGACCGTCCGGGTGGCCGCCCAGGGGGACGGCGCCGTCGTGACCTACGACCTCGAGGTGAAGGCGAGCGTGCCGCTCGTGGGCGGCAAGATCGAGAAGCTCGTGTGCGACCTGACCGGTGAGGGCTTCGACAAGGAGCACGCCGTCGGCGTCGCCTACCTGGCCGGCTGAACCGCGCTCCGGGTGAGGGCGAGGACCGGCACCAGGCCCAGCGCCAGCAGACCGCAGCCGAGCGACAGCGCGGCATAGCTGCTCACCGCGACCACGACGCCCGACAGCACGCCGCCACCCGCGCCGGACAGGGCGACGAGGACGTCGATGGTGCCCTGGGTGCGCGGCCGATCGGCGGGTGACGTCGCGTCGACGACGATGGCGGTGCCCGAGATCAGGCCGAGGTTCCAGCCCAGCCCGAGCAGCACGAGCGCGAGGACCGTCAGGGTCATCGAGCCACCCGGTGACGTGGCCGCGACGACGCCCGCGGCGAGCAGGACCACGCCCGAGGCCACCGCCATCGGCACTCGGCCGAGCCGGTCCACGAGCAGGCCGGTGAGCGGCGAGGGCAGGTACATCGCGGCGATGTGCAGGCCGATCACCACGCCCACGTCACCCACCGAGTGGTGGAACTCGCGCATGTGCACCGGCGTCATCGTCATGATCGCCACCATCGCGATCTGGGTGAGCACCATGATCGTGGCGCCGAGGGAGGCGCCGGCCGGGATCCGCCTGTTCGGTACGTCGGTCGACGCATCCCGTGTTGTCGCGTCGGTCAGGCTGCGGGCGAGGAGGAGCGGGTCCGGTCGGAGCAGGACGAACAGGGCGGTGCCGGCGGCCAGGTAGGCGACGCCCGCCAGCAGGAACGGGCCGGCCAGCGGCGGCAGACCCAGGTGGTGCGCGAGGTGGCCGAGGGGCTCGGTGAGGTTCGGCCCCGCCACCGCTCCGGCCGTCGTCGCGACGAGGGCGGTGCTGATCGCGCGGCCGCGGGTCGCGGGCGTGGCGAGGTCGGTGCCGGCGTACCGGGCCTGCAGGTTGGTGGCGCTGCCGGCGCCGTACACGAACAGGAAGAGGAAGAGCAGCGGGACGCTGTCCAGCGCGGCCGCCAGCACGACACCGAGCGCGCCGACACCGCCGGCCGCGAAGCCGAGGCCGAGGCCGACCCGGCGGCCGGCGCGTTGGCTGATCCGGCCGACGAGGTAGGCGGTGAGCGCCGAGCCGAGGGTGAACAGCGCGATCGGGAGGCCGGCGAGCCCGTCGGAGCCGAGCATGTCCTGGGCCAGCAGCGCCCCGACCGTGATGCCGGCGGCCAGCCCGGCGCCGCCGAGGACCTGGCCGGTGACGACCACGGCGAGGGTGCGGCGCTGGACGTCGGCGATGTCAGGGACGTCGGGGGCGGGCACGGACCAGAGGCTACGGTCGAGGCAGATCGGCCGGCCATCCGATATCGGCACGGCTCCGAACCACGGACGAGGACCGACGGGGAGGACGACGCATGGCGACGCAGGTGCTGTGGTTCCGCCGCGATCTCCGCCTGGCCGACCACGCCGCGCTGCTGGCCGCGGCGTCGGCGGGCGGGCGTGACGGCGTGGTGCCGCTGTTCGTGCTGGATCCCGCGCTGCTGCGGCCCTCCGGCGCTCCGCGGGTCGCGTTCCTGCTGCGCTCGCTGCGCGCCCTCGACGCGGACCTGCGTGCGAGCGGGCCGGGCCTGGTCGTGCGGTCGGGGCGCCCGGAGCACGTGCTGGCGCAGGTGGCCGCGGAGGCGGACGCGGAGGCCGTGCACGTCTCCGCCGACTTCGGTCCGTACGGCGCCGAGCGCGACCGCCGCGTCGAGTCCGCGCTCACCGTCCCGCTGGTCCGGACCGGATCGCCGTACGCCGTGGCGCCGGGGCGGCTGCTGACGGGCGGGGGGACGCCGTACCAGGTGTTCACGCCCTTCCTGAAGGCCTGGCTGGCCCACGGCTGGCGGGCTCCGGCCGCCTCGGACGCCGCGGCGACGACGTGGAAGGGACTGCCGACCGAGGACCTCCCCGACGACCCGGACCTCGACGGCACGGTCCTCCCGGAGGCCGGTGAGGCCGCCGCCCACCGGACCTGGTCGGAGTTCCTGGAGCGGCTGCCCGACTACGCCGAGGAGAGGGACCGCCCGGACCTGGACTCGACGTCACGGCTCTCGGCGTACCTCAAGATCGGGGCGATCCACCCGCGCACCCTGCTCGCCGACCTCGGGCCCGACGACACGACGTACCGCGCCGAGCTGGCCTGGCGCGAGTTCTACGCCGACGTGCTGCACCACCAGCCGGAGTCGGCGCGCTCCTCGCTGCACCCGCAGCTCGACGGGCTCCCGTGGGTGAGCGGCGACCTGCTGGCGGAGCGGCTCGCCGCGTGGGCGGAGGGCCGCACCGGCTACCCGCTCGTCGATGCCGGGATGCGGCAGCTGCGGGCCGAGGGCTGGATGCACAACCGGGTTCGGATGCTCGTCGCGTCCTTCCTGGTCAAGGACCTCAAGGTCGCGTGGCGGCACGGTGCCCGGCACTTCATGACGCGCCTCGTGGACGGCGACCTGGCCAGCAACCAGCACGGCTGGCAGTGGACCGCGGGCTGCGGGACCGACGCGTCGCCGTACTTCCGGATCTTCAACCCGGTCACCCAGTCGCGCCGGTTCGACCCCTCGGGCGACTACATCCGGCGTTGGGTGCCCGAGCTGCGCGGGCTCGGGCCGAAGGAGATCCACGAGCCGTGGCGTGCGGGGCCGCCGGACGGGTACTCGGCTCCGATCGTCGACCACGGCGAGGAGCGCGCGTCGGCGCTGGCGGCGTACGAGGAGCTGCGGCGCGGCCATTGAGGCGTCGAGGAGGAGAGCGATGTTCGAGCGGATCCAGGACCTGCCGTTTCCCGCCGAGGAGGTGTTCGCCTGGCACGCGCGCCCCGGCGCGGTGCACCGGCTGACCCCGCCGTGGCAGCCGATCAGGGTGCTGCAGGAGGCGTCCTCGCTGCGTGACGGGGAGGCCGTCTTCGCGTTGCCCGCGGGACGGCGCTGGGTGGCGCGGCACGACCCGGAGGGGTACGTCGAGGGCGAGCAGTTCGTCGACGAGCTGGTGTCGCGGCCGTTCGTCGTACCGGTGCGGTGGCGGCACCAGCACCGGATCGAGCCGGCGGCCGGTGGGTCCTCGCTGACCGACCGTGTCTCGACCACGGCGCCGGCGCGGTTCGTGGCGCCGATGTTCGGCTACCGGCAGCGCCAGCTGCTCGGAGACCTGACCGCGCACTCGTGGGCGCGGTCGCTGCGGGACGCGCCCCTGACGGTGGCGGTCACCGGCGCGAGCGGGCTCGTCGGTATGGCGCTGACCGCGTTCCTGACCACCGGCGGCCACCGGGTCGTGCGGCTGGTCCGCGGAGCGGTGTCGAGTCCGGACGAGCGGAAGTGGGACCCGTCCTCGCCGGCGCCCGACCTGCTCGACGGCGTCGACGCCGTGGTGCACCTGGCCGGCGCGAGCATCGCCGGACGCTTCACGGCGGAGCACCGCGCGGCCATCCGGGACAGCCGGATCGAGCCGACCCGGCGGCTGGCCGAGCTGGCCGCGCGGGCGGGCGTGGGCACCTTCGTCTCCGCCTCCGCGATCGGCCTGTACGGCGCCGACCGGGGCGACGAGCTGCTCACCGAGGACAGCGAGCGGGGCGACGGCTTCCTCGCCGACGTCGTGGCGGGCTGGGAGGAGGCGGCCTCGGCGGCTTCGGGTGCGTCGCGGGTGGTGTGCGTCCGCACCGGCATCGTGCAGAGCCCGGCCGGTGGCGCCCTCGCGCTGCTCCGCCCCCTGTACGCCGCCGGCCTCGGCGGCCCGGTCGGCGGCGGCAGCCAGTGGCAGTCGTGGATCGGCATCGACGACCTGCTCGACGTCTACCTGCGCGCGCTCGTCGACGAGCGCCTGTCCGGGCCGGTCAACGCGGTGGCTCCCACTCCGGTCACCGGATCGGCGTACGCGAAGGCGCTGGGGCGGGCGGTCCACCGGCCCGCGGTCCTGCCGGTCCCGTCGTTCGGCCCCAGGTTGCTGCTCGGCGCGGACGGTGCGCGCGAGGTCGCGCTCGCAAGCCAGCGCGTCCAGCCCGCCGTGCTCGAGCGGCTGGACCACCGCTTCCGCTTCCCGACCCTCGAGCCAGCGCTGCGGCACGTGCTGGGGTCGGCCTGACTTCGACGTAGGAGGGTCAGCGTCGGGGTGGGCGGGGGAGGAACATCGGGGTGCGGGCGGCGTACTCCGCCCAGCCTGGACGCCCCTCCATGCGGCGATCGGTGAGCCGGGCGCCGGAGACGACGGTGAGGAACCACGTCATCACGACGGGCCCGGGCAGCGTGGCGAGGGCGACCCAGGGCCCGGAGGCCACACCGCCGACCAGCCACAGTCCCCACCAGACGCAGGCGTCGCCGAAGTAGTTCGGGTGGCGGGTCCAGGCCCACAGGCCGGTGTCGAGGACCGGTCCGCGGTCGGGGTCGGCGCGGTACGCCGCGAGCTGCGCGTCGCCCACCGCCTCGAAGACCAGGCCGGCCGCCCAGAGCATGACCCCGGGGACGACCTGCCAGGCCCACGCACCGTCCGGGGCGAGGGCCTCGCCCGCGACCACCGGGGCGGACACGATCGCCACCGCGACGGCTTGGAGGAGGAACACCTTGACCAGCACCCGCCCGAAGGGCACCTCGCGGAAGGGCCCGCCCATCATCTGCTCGTAGCGCGGGTCGTCGTGGTCGGACGTCGTCACCCGTCCCAGCAGGTGCCAGGTCAGCCTCCCGCCCCAGACCGCGACGAGGATGACGAGCAGCCAGCGCCGGGCGATCGTGCCACCCGACCCGCCGGACGCGACCTGGGCAGCGACCGCCCCCACAACGGCCGCTGCCACGAAGGCCGCTCCCCAGGCGGCGTCCACGACGGCGTACCTCTGGAGGCGGCGCGACCACGCGGCCGCGCCCACCATCACGACCGCCACCGCGAGGGCGGCAGCGAGGACGGTCACCACGACCGCGCCAGCGGGAGGTGGTGGTCGGCGCCGGGACGCACGAGCAGGATCTGGTCGACGCCCATCCGGCCGTCGCGGAAGGCGGCGCCTCCACCGACGAGGTAGAGCCGCCAGACGCGGACCATCTCCTCGCCGACGAGCTCGGTCAGCCGGTCGACATTGCTCTCGAAGCGCTCCAGCCAGCCGGCGACAGTGAGCACGTAGTGCTCACGCAGGGCGTGGACGTCGCGCAGCTCGAGGCCGGCCCGCTCGAGGAAGGCGACCGTCTCGCCGACGGGTCGCATGTGCATGTCGGGCGCGATGAAGGACTCGATGAACGGGCCGCCGCCCGGGTGCCGGCCGGTGCGCGACATCTGCTGGACGAGCACGTGCCCGCCGGGCCGGACGCGGTCGTGCAGGAGCTGGGCGTACGTCGGGTAGTTGCCCTCGCCGACGTGCTCGCCCATCTCGACCGAGGCGACGGCGTCGTACTGGCCGGTGGCGTCGCGGTAGTCGCACACCCGCACCTGGGCCAGCTCGCCGAGCCCGAGCGCGTCGATGCGCTCCTTCACGAACCGCTGCTGCTCGGCGGCGATGGTGACGCCGGTGACCCGGATGCCCTTCTTCGCCGCGTGCAGGGTCAGCGAGCCCCAGCCGCAGCCGACGTCGAGCAGCGTGTCGCCCGGCTGCAGACCGAGCTTGGCGATGATCAGGTCGAGCTTGGCCTGCTGGGCCTCGGCCAGCGGCGTGCCGGGGGTGGCGTGGTAGCCCGAGGAGTAGGCCATCGACTCGTCCAGGATCAGCGCGTAGAACTCGTTGGAGAGGTCGTAGTGGTGGCTGATCGAGGCCCGGTCGCGGGCCCGCGAGTGCAGCCGGCCCCGGATCTTTGCCTGCGTCGCCGGAGCGGCCGGCGGGCGCCCGAGCAGCTCGGCCTCCCGCGCCACCCGCAGCGCCCGCAGCAGCGCCCGCACCCGAGGACGTACGCCGGGAGCGGCCTCTCGCCCCGCACCCATCAGAAGCCCCAGGGTGGTGTCCAGGTCGCCCGGCAGGTCCGCGTCTCCGCTGACGTACGCCTGCGCGGCACCGAGCTCGCCCGGGCTCCACAGCAGCCGGCGCAGTGCCTGCGGGCTGCGCAGCTCGACGAGCGGAGCGTCGGTGGGCCCGGCCTCGGAGCCGTCCCAGGCGCGCAGCCGGACGGGGAGCTCCTCGACGAGCGGGCTCACCACGTGTGCGAGCCGAGGGGCGAGGTCGGTGGTCATGCGGACTCCCGGGTGAACAGCAGCTGGTGGACGTCGATGTAGCCGGCGGCGAAGCCGGCGCGGCAGTACTCCAGGTAGTAGTGCCACATCCGGCGGAAGTCGCCGTCGAACCCGAGCTCCGCCACCCGGTCGGCCTGCGCGGTGAACGCCTCGTCCCAGCGGCGCAGCGTCTCCGCGTAGTGCGTCCCGAGCGCGGTGCGGCCGGTGAGCCGCAGCGTCGTGTCCGCGCGGGTGGTGCGGTCGAGCGCCGCGACCGAGGGCAGGAAGCCACCGGGGAAGATGTACTTGGTGATCCAGGTCGCGCCGTCGCGGGTCGCCCGCATCCGGTGGTCGGCCATCGTGATGGCCTGGATCGCGACCCGGCCGCCCGGGGCGAGGACCCGGTCGATCGTCGAGAAGTACGTCGACCAGTACCGCCAGCCGACGGCCTCTATCATCTCGACCGACACGACCGCGTCGTACTGACCGGAGACGGCGCGGTAGTCGCACAGGTCGACCTCCACCGAGCCGGAAAAGCCGGCGTCCGCGACCCGCGAGCGCGCCAGCTCGGCCTGCTCCTCGGACAGCGTGATCGACCGGACGACTGCTCCGCGCGAGGCGGCGCGGATCGCGAGCGCGCCCCAGCCGGTGCCGATCTCGAGCACCCGGGTGCCGGCACCGACGCCGGCCAGGTCGAGCAGCGCGTCGATCTTGCGCAGCTGGGCCCGCTCCAGGTCGTCGCCCTCCTCGAACCAGGCGCTGGAGTAGGTCATCGTCGGGTCGAGGAAGGTCGCGAAGAGGTCGTTCGAGAGGTCGTAGTGGTGGGCGATGTTGCGCTGCGTGTCCTCCTCGCGACCGTGGTCGTGGCGGCCGATCCGCGGGATCACGACGGCGCGTGCCGCGTGGAGCGGCCGGGGCACCAGGTGCTCCAGGCGAGCGGCCAGAACGGTGAGGAAGCCCGCCAGGTCGGGAGCGTCCCAGGCGCCGGTCAGGTACGCCTCGCCGAACCCGATGTTGGCGTCCCGGCCGAGCCGGGCGAAGAGCTCGTCGGGGCGGCGTACGTGCATCTCGGGACCGCCGCGGCCGAGGACCCGCACGCCCGACTCCTCGTGCAGCCGGACCGTCACGGGCAGCCGGTCGACCGCCGCCACGAAGAGGGCCCGGGCGATCGCCGCGCTGACGGCGGTGCGGGGGCCCGGCGGGGGCGCGGGCAGGTCGCGCCACAGCGGCACGGTCCGGGTCTGGGTGACGGTCATCGGACACCTTCCTGGTGGTGGGAGGGGCGGGGCTGCACGGGAAGACGCCGCAGCCAGAGGGCGATCCCGTGCGCGCGGATGAGCAGGCTGTCGCGGATCCCGGCCATGGCGGCGCGCACGAAGGTGGAGCCGGTGGCCGGCTCCCGCGTGCCGTTCAGCGTGGCGGTGAAGGTGGCGCCGTCATCGGTGCGGAGCACCACGGAGATGCGCAGCCGGTCGCCGGGCTCGGGTGCGGAGACGCGGTAGGAGCCGTCGACGCCGTGGAAGGGCGAGACGTACATCTGCTTGCCGACGGTGGTGCTGCCGGGCTCGAGCAGGTACGCGTGCCGGTCGCCGTAGGTGTTGTGCACCTCGACGACGGTCGCGAGCGGGCTGCCGTCGGGTGCCGTGCACCAGAACACGCTGATCGGGTTGAAGCAGTGGCCGAGGGCTCGGGGCTGGGCGGCCATCCTGACGCGTGCGCCGGTCAGGTCGATGTCGTGGCTGCGCAGGAAGCGGGCGAGGTTCTCCCGGATCGAGAGGTGCGGGTCGCCGAGGTGGTCGCGCGCCTCGAAGGTGCCGAGGACGCCGTACGACGGCGGCTCGGCGCCCTCGTCCAGGTCGACCACCCACATCCACGACCTCAGCCGGAAGGCACGCGGCCAGGGGCGGCGGCGTACGTGCTCGACGGTGGTGCGGTAGAGCTGCGGGGCGGGTTCGCGGGCCGGCCCGGTCGTCCCCCAGGGATGGCCGAGCCGACCCGCTGCCGCGACGCCCGAGCGTGCGCCGTCCTCGTGGAAGCCCCAGCCGTGGTACGCGCCCGCGAACGCGATCCGATCGGTGTCGAGCTCGGGCAGTCGGCGCTGCGCCGCCACGCTCTCGGGGGTGTAGAGCGGGTGCTCGTAGGACATCACGTCGATGACGTGCTCGGGGTCGATCAGTCCCTCGCCACCGAGGGTGACGAGGTAGCGCGCTTCGGTGGGCAGCCGCTGCAGCCGGGTGAGGTCGTAGGTGATGGTGACCGGGCCCGCGCCCTCGCGGCGGCGCCGGAAGTTCCAGGAGGCGCGCAGCCGGTCGGCGTCCGGGAGCAGGGAGATGTCGGTGTGCAGCACTGCGGTGTTCGGCGAGTAGGTGATCGCGCCGAGCACCTCCTTGTGCGCCGGCGTCGCGTCGTCGAGCAGCGCTAGGGCCTGGTGCGGGTGCGTCGCGATGACGACCTGGTCGTAGGTCTCGCGGACTCCGTCCACGGTGACCTCGACGGCGCTGCCGGTGTCGAGGACGCCGGTGACCGCGGCGCCGAGCCGGACGTGTCCGCCGCGCTGCTCGAGGGCGGCGGCCACGCGGTCGACGTACACCTTCGAGCCGCCGGTCACCGTGCGCCAGGTCGGGCTGCCGGTGACCGACAGCATGCCGTGGTGGGCGAGGAAAGCGAACAGGTAGCGGGCCGGGTAGGCGCCCGCCAGCTCCGGGTCGCAGGACCACACGGCCGCCACGAGCGGCTCCATGAAGTGCCGGACGAAGTACGCCGAGAAGCCGCCCTGCTCGAGGAAGTCGGCCAGTGGCGTGAGGTCCTCGCCGCTCGTCTCGAGGAGGGCGCGCGCGGCGCGGTGGAAGCGCGGGATCTCGCGCAGCATGCGCAGGTGTGCGCCGAGGTGGCGCGCACCGCCGGCCGGCACCAGGCCACCGAGCCCGCGCGCGCCGGCCCAGGTCACCCCGCTGGCCTCGTCGGCCATCGACATCGACATCTCCGACTCCTGGGTCGGGACGCCGAGCTCGGCGAACAGCCGCAGCAGCGTCGGGTACGTGCGCCCGTTGTGCACGATGAAGCCGGTGTCGATGCCGAGCTCGCGGCCGGTGGGGTCGGTGACGCGGTGGGTGTCGGCGTGCCCGCCGAGCCGGCCGGCCGCCTCGAACAGGGTCACCTGCGCGTCGTACGAGCAGACGTACGCCGCCGTCAGGCCGGCCACGCCCGACCCGATCACGGCCACCCGGCGAGGGTGCGTCGGTTGCATCATGACCGGTGTTCGGAGCCGCTGTGCTCAGCGGATGGGTCCCATCCGGAACACGTCCCGGCACCGAACAGGTGCCATGAGGAACCGCCTGGCCACCGCCGCCCTCGGACCCGCCGCAGGAGGCCTCGGCCTCGCCGCCGGACACCTGCTCGCCGCGTTCACCACGCCCGCCGCGTCGCCCGTCCTGGCCGTCGGATCGGTCGTCATCGACCACACCCCGACCCCGGTCAAGGAGTGGGCGATCAGCCACTTCGGCACCCACGACAAGACGATCCTCACCGGCTCGGTGCTCGTCGTGGTGCTGCTGGTGAGCTGCGTGGTCGGGCCGCTGGCCCGGCGGCGTACGGCGTTCGGGGTGGGTGCCTTCGTGCTCCTCTCCGCCGTGGCGGCGGTGTGCGCGCTGACCCGGCCGATCGCGACGGCGAGCGACGTGCTGCCGAGCGTGGCGGCCGCGGTGGTCGCGTCCCTCGCGCTGCTGGGGTTGCTCCGGCTGGAGCACCCCTCCGGCGCGGAGGCGGGCTCGCGACGTGCCGTGCTGATCGGCCTCGGCGTGGTCGCGGTCGGCGCCACCGGCATCGGCGAGCTCGGCCGCAAGGTGATCAGCCACCGCGCCCGACCGGAGAACATCACGCTCCCGCCGCCGGTGGACGCGGCGCGACCGCTCGCCGCCGGACTGGACCGGACCGTCCCCGGGATCACGCCGTTCGTGACGCCGAACGGCCGGTTCTACCGGGTCGACACCCGCCTCGACGTCCCCGTCGTCGACAGCTCCTCGTGGAGCCTCACCGTGGACGGGATGGTCGACCACCCGTTCAGCATCGGCTTCGACGAGCTGCTCGCGATGCCGCTGGTCGAGCGCGACATCACCCTCACCTGCGTGAGCAACAGCGTCGGCGGCCCGTACGTCGGCGGCGCGCGCTGGCTCGGCGTACGACTCGCCGACCTGCTGGACCGGGCCGGCGTGCAGGCTGGCGCCGACCAGATCCTCAGCACCGACGTGGGCGGGATGACCATCAGCACCCCGCTTGCCCTGGCGACCGACGGCCGCGACGCGATCGTGGCGGTCGGCATGAACGGCGTACCCCTGCCGCGGGAGCACGGCTTCCCCGCCCGGATGGTGATCCCCGGCCTCTACGGCTTCATCAGCGCCACCAAGTGGGTCACCCGGCTCACCCTCACGACGTACGCCGGGCACGCGGCGTACTGGACGCAGCGGGGGTGGGCCACCGACGCGCCGATCAGGATCTCCAGCCGGATCGACACCCCGCGCGCGCTGCAGCAGCTGAAGGCCGGCGACGTCGTGATCGGCGGGGTCGCGTGGGCGCAGGAGTCCGGCGGCGTCGCCAAGGTCGAGGTCAGCATCGACGGGGGCGCGTGGACCGAGGCGCAGCTCGGACCCTCCGGCGGCAACGACTACTGGCGCCAGTGGTTCCACCGGTGGTCCGCGACGCCCGGCACCCACCTGCTCAGCTGCCGGGTCACCGACGGCGCCGGCACCGTCCAGTCCGCCGTCCGCGCGACCCCGTTCCCGTCGGGCTCCAGCGGCATCCAGTCCATCTCGGTGTCGGTCTCGTGACGACTCCGACCCATCCGATCCCCGACTCGCTCCGAACCACTTTCACCAGGACCCACCACGGGTCTGACTCTTCGGAAGGCATGACCATGACCAGCACCCTTCGCCGTACCGGCGCTGTCGCAGCCCTCGCCCTCGCCCTGACCGGCGGTCTGTCCGCATGCGGCAGCAACAACGACAACGCGGCCGACACGACCACCACGACGGCGGCCTCGACCGGCATGGCCTCCGACGCCGGCGCGCAGACCTTCGGCCCGGCCTGCTCGGCCATCCCGACCTCCGGCGCGGGCTCCTTCGACGGCATGGTCAACGACCCCGTCGCGACCGCCGCCAGCAACAACCCGCTGCTCAAGACCCTCGTCGCCGCCGTCACCAAGGCGGGCCTCGTGGACACCCTCAACGGTGCCTCGGGCCTCACCGTCTTCGCGCCGACCGACGACGCGTTCGCGAAGATCCCGGCCAAGCAGCTCAAGGCCGTCCTCGCCAACAAGAAGGTGCTCACCGAGATCCTGACCCACCACGTCATCGCCGGCCAGCTCGACCCGAGCCAGGTCGTCGGCACCCAGACCACCCTCAACAAGGACAAGGTCACCGTGGCGGGCAGCACCGACGGCATGACCGTCGACGGTGCGCACGTCCTGTGCGGCAACATCCCCACCGCCAACGCCACGGTCTACGTGATCGACCAGGTCCTCCTCCCCAAGATGTGACCTGAGGGAAGAATCAGTCCCATGGACCAGCCACACCCCGAACCGGGCGGCACCTCCTCGCCGGAGGCGCCGCCCGGTGCGGGCATCCCCGACCTGGCCGACCTGCTGCGCCGCTCGGCGCGCGGTGACCAGGCCGCGTTCGCCGAGCTGTACGACGCCACGTCCGCCCGGGTCTACGGGCTCGTGCGCCGTGTCGTCCGCGACCCGCACCAGGCCGAGGAGGTCGCCCAGGAGGCGTTCCTCGAGGTGTGGCGCACGTCGGCCCGGTACGACGCCGCGAAGGGCAGCCCGCAGGCCTGGATCCTGACGATCGCCCACCGGCGCGCGGTGGACCGGGTGCGGTCCGCCGAGGCCGCGGGCCGCCGGGACGAGGCCTACGAGCGGCGCAACCAGGAGGTCGAGCACGACTCGACCGCCGAGGCGGCGCACGCCTCGCTGGAGGCGCGCCGGGTGCGCAGCGCGCTCGCGACGCTCACCCCGGTGCAGCGGGAGGCGGTGTCGCTGGCCTACCTCGGCGGCTACACGCACACCGAGGTCGCCGGCCTGCTCGACCTGCCGCTCGGGACGGCGAAGACCCGGATCAGGGACGGCCTGATCCGGTTGAGAGACACTCTGGGAGTGGGGGTGAACCGATGAGCAGCGACATCCACGCACTCTCCGGTGCCTACGCCGTCGACGCCCTCGACGACGCCGAACGAGCCGACTTCGAGCGGCACCTCGCGGACTGCGAGGCCTGCCGCCAGGAGGTCGCGGACCTGCAGGCCGCCGCGGTCGAGATCGCCGCGACCACCGAGCAGACGCCGCCGCCGAGCCTGCGCGCGAGCGTGCTGGCCGGCATCGCCGACGTACGTCCGCTGCCGCCGGTGCCCGCGGAGCCCGCTCCCGACAACGTCCGTCCGCTGCGACGCCGGCTGTGGCAGCAGGTCGGCCTGGCCGCCGCGGCGGCCGCGATCGTCGCCGGCGGCACCACCGTCGTGCTGCACCCGTGGGACCGCTCGTCGGTCGCCCCGCCCAGCGCCCAGGACCAGGTCATCCACGCTGCCGACGTGCAGAGGTACGCCGGCGAGGTGGCCGGCGGTGGCAGCGTCACCGTCTACCGCTCGGTCGCGCTCAACAGCGCGGTGGTGGTGGCGCGGGGCATGACCCAGGCGCCGGCCGGTCACGTCTACGAGCTGTGGTTGCTGGCCCCCTCGGGCACGATGAAGCCGGCCGGGCTGTTCGAGGACGGGGCCGACCTCACCTACGTGGTCACGGGCAACGCAGGGCCGGCCAAGGCGCTCGGCATCACGGTCGAGAAGGCGGGCGGCAGCAGCGCCCCCACGACCAAGCCGATCGCCCTGGTGAGCATGAACACCGCATGACCTCAGCCCCGGCGTCCGGCGACGAGTCACAACAGGCTCACAGGTCCGTCGGACGCCGGGCACAGCGCGCGCCGCCATCGTCGGGGGCATGACCGCACTCCTCGATCCTCCGGTGGCGCCGTCGGCGCCCACGTCCCCGCGTCGCCGACGGCCGCACCCCGAGCAGGCGGGCCTCGCCGCGCTGCTGCTCACCACCGCGGTGACCTACCTGTGGTCGCTCTCGGCGTCGGGCTGGGCCAACTCCTTCTACTCCGCGGCCGTCCAGGCCGGCTCGGTGAGCTGGAAGGCCTTCTTCTTCGGCTCGCTCGACTCCGGCAACGCGATCACCGTCGACAAGCCGCCCGCGTCGCTGTGGGTGATGGACCTGTCGGTGCGCGTGTTCGGGTTGAGCTCGTGGAGCATCCTCGTGCCCGAGGCCCTGATGGGCGTCGCGACGGTCTGGCTCACCTACCTGACCGTACGCCGGGTGGCCGGCGCCCGCGCCGCCCTCATCGCGGGCGCGGCGACCGCACTCACGCCCTCGGCGTCGCTGATGTTCCGGTTCAACAACCCGGACGCGCTGCTGCTCCTGCTGCTCGTCGCGGCGGGCTACGCGACGCTGCGGTCCGCGGAGGTCGCGCGGGGTCGCTGGCTGGCGCTGGCCGGGGTGCTGGTGGGCTTCGCCTTCCTGACCAAGATGCTGCAGGCGTTCCTGGTGCTACCGGCCTTCGTGCTGGTGTACCTGGTCGCGGCGCCGACCTCGCTGGGACGCCGGGTCCGGCACCTGCTGGTGGCGTTCGGCGCCCTGATCGCCAGTGCGGGCTGGTGGATCTGCGTCGTGGAGCTGTGGCCGGCCGCGGACCGGCCCTACATCGACGGCTCCGCGAACAACAACATCCTCGAGCTGGTGCTGGGCTACAACGGGCTCGGTCGCCTCACCGGATCGGAGACCGGGGGGCTGGGCAACGCGGGCTTCTCGTCGGACGCGGGGATCCTGCGGCTGTTCGGTGGTGTCTCCGGCGGCATGATCTCGTGGCTGCTGCCGGCCGCGCTGGTGGTGCTCGTCGGCGGCCTGGTCGCGCTGCGTCGCGCGCCCCGCACCGATCGGCTTCGCGCCGCTCTGCTCCTCACCGGTGTCTCGATGCTGGTCACGGGCCTGACCTTCTCGTTCATGGCCGGGATCTACCACGACTACTACACGGTGGCGCTGGTTCCGTGGATCGCGATGACCGCTGTGATCGGCTCGGCGGTGCTGTGGCGCTCGCGCTCGGAGTCGTGGGCGCGGGTGGTGCTCGCCGTCGCTGTGGCGGGGAGCGCTGCCTGGGCGTTCGTGCTGCTCGGCCAGGCCGGTCGGAGCCCGTACGACGTCCTGCGCTGGCCGGTGATCATGCTCGGCTTCGGCGTCGCGGCGCTGCTGCTCGTGGTGGATCGGCTGGACCGGCGGACCGTGGTGGGGCTGGTGCTGGCGGCGGTGCTGACCACGTCGATCGGGCCGGCGGCGTACACGCTGGACACGGTGGGCACCGCACACACCGGTTCGATCGTGACCGCGGGTCCGGTGTCGGGGATGGGCGGCGGGCCGCGGATGGGCGGCGGGCCGCGGATGGCCGGCGGGATGGCCGGCGGGATGGCCGGCGGGATGTTCGGTGGGGAGAGCGTGAGCAGCGAGCTCACGGCCGCGCTGCAGCAGGACGCGGCGTCGTACACCTGGGTGGCGGCGACGGTCCGGTCCAGCAGCGCAGCGAGCTACCAGCTCGCGAGCGGCGAGCCGGTCATGGCGATCGGCGGTTTCAACGGAACCGCGTCGAGCCCGACCCTCGCCCAGTTCCAGCAGGAGGTCGCCGCGGGCAGGATCCACTACTTCATCGCGAGCGGGAGCCCCGGTGGGATGGGCGGTCCCGGTGCGTCGGGCGACTCGGTCGCCGAGCAGATCACGGCATGGGTCGCGTCGAGCTTCACCGCCACCACGATCGGCGGCACGACGGTCTACGACCTGACGTCGACCTCCTCCACCTCGACCGGGATGGGCCAGAACGCGTGAGTGCCGTCGAGCTGGTGATCCCGGTCCACAACGAGGAGCGAGCGCTGGAGCCGTCGGTACGTCGCCTCGTCGACTACCTCGGCTCGGCCGGCGTCGACGCGACCGTGACGATCGCCGACAACGCGAGCAGCGACGGCACCTGGGAGATCGCGGCGCGGCTGGAGCGGCAGGTGCCCGGCGTACGGGCGTTGCGCCTGGACCGCAAGGGGCGCGGCCTGGCGCTGCGGGAGGCGTGGAGCCGGTCGCGGGCCGAGGTGGTCGGCTACATGGACGTCGACCTCTCCACCGACCTGCGCGCCCTCCCACCGCTGCTGGCGCCGCTGCTGTCGGGGCACTCCGACCTCGCGATCGGTACCCGCCTGGCGCGGGGGAGCCGGGTGGTGCGTGGCCCGAAGCGCGAGCTGATCTCGCGCGGCTACAACCTGCTGCTGCAGGGCGTGCTGTCGGCGGGGTTCTCCGATGCGCAGTGCGGGTTCAAGGCGATCCGGCGCGACGTCGCCGAGCGGCTCCTGCCGCTCGTCGAGGACGACGGGTGGTTCTTCGACACCGAGCTGCTCGTGCTCGCCGAGGACGCGGGCCTGCGGATCCACGAGGTGCCGGTCGACTGGGTCGACGACCCGGACTCCCGCGTCGACATCGGTACGACGATCCGCGACGACCTGCTCGGCGTCGCCCGGCTCGCCCGCGGCCTGGTCGGCGGGCGGATCGATCTCGAGGGGGTGCGGCGTACCGAACCGGGGAAGGAGCTGGCCACCCAGGCGGCGCGGTTCGCGACGGTCGGGGTGCTGAGCACCGCGGCGTACCTGCTGCTCTACCTGGTCGGCCGGATCTCGGTCGGCGCCCAGCTCGCGAACCTCGTCGCGCTCCTCGTCACCGCCATCGGCAACACCGCCGTCAACCGCCGCCTCACCTTCGGGATCCGCTCGCGGGCCGGGCTCGTGCGCCACCACGTGGCGGGGCTGATCGCGTTCGGGGTCGGGCTGCTGCTCACCTCGGGCGCGCTGGGGGTGCTTCACCTGGACGACCCGTCCCCCTCGCGCCTCTCCGAGCTCGTGGTGCTCGTGGCCGCGAACGGGCTGGCCACGATGCTCCGCTTCGTCACGTTGCGGCGGGTGATGCGGTAGGGGGCTTGTCCTCGGGGTCGGTCGGGGGCGGCTGCACCGTAGCCGCCCGGCACCCCCCATCAAGGCTGCTCGCTGCGCCCGCGCCGCAGCTGCGCGGCCGCCCTCCTCGTCGTTGGTTGAGTAGCTGCGAGCGCCAGCGAGCGGCGTATCGAAACCAACCCACAGCCACCCCTCCGAAATGTGACCAGTTCTCCACACAACTCACAGGCTTATCCACTTGTCTCGCACACCTGTACGACTAAAATGGGGACATGATCTCGGGCGATCACCACCTCGACCACAGCGGCATCCTCGCCAGCCTGGTCGACAATGCCCGCACCCAACGACAGGCCGCAGTCGAGGAGATCGAGCTCGTCCTGGCCTGGGCAGACCTCCACACCGAACAACCCATCGAACGGCCCGGTGGGGATCGGCTCATCCAGCTCGGCGCCGACGGCACCCCACCGGTCAGCGAGCTGTGCTGGGCCGAGCTCGCCATCGCCCGCAAGGCCGGCGTGATCGCCACCCGCAACCTCGCCGCCGACGCCCTCGACCTGCGCCACCGCCTGCCCCTGCTGTTCGAGCAGGTCGGTGCGCTGCGGATCGAAGTGTGGGTGGCCCGCAAGATCGCCGCCATGACCCGGCCGTTGTCGCTCGATGCCGCTGCTCTGGTCGACGTGGCGGTCGCAGCCGCGTGGCAGCTCCCTGCTGGGAAGCTGCTCCAGGTCGCCGAAGCGAAGGTCATCGAGGCCGACCTCGACGCCCACCGCGCTAGGATCGCCGCCGACGAACAGCGGGTCGGGGTCTGGCGGTCCCGTCCCCGTGCCGGCGACCGCCTCGGTGGAGAAGCCGGTGCCTGCGAGCCCGCCACCGGACGTCTTGCCGCGCAGCTCCCTCTCGCCGACCTGGTCGAGATCGACACCTTCCTCGACGACCTCGCCGACAAGCTCGCCCAGAACCTCGACCCCCACACCGAGCAGCCCACCCGCGACCAGCTCCGGGCCCAAGCATTGGCGCTGATGGCCGACCCCGCCGCCGTACTCCGCCTCCTCGGCGGACCGGACGCACCGTCACTGCCCGACAAGCCCCGGCGTGAGGCGGTCCTCTACTTCCACGTCACCGCAGCCACCCTCGCCGACGCCGGTGTGGCCCGGTGCGAGGACCTCGGCCCCCTCCTGCTCGAGCAAGTGAAGGACCTGGTCGGGCACCGCAACGTGAAGCTGCAGCCCGTGCTGGACCTCAACGCGATCCAGACGAGCCACGCCTACGAACACCCCACCCGCATGCGGACCCGCGGCATCCTGCGTACCGGCGGCGACGCGTTCCCCCACTCGGTCAGCAGCACCCGCCGCCTGGATCACGACCACGTGACCCCGTACGACCCCGGCGGCCCACCCGGCCAGACCACCGACCGCAACCACGCCCCGTTGACCCGCCTCCACCACCGGATCAAGACCCACGACCCCGGATGGCAGGTCGAGCAGATCGGCCTCGGCGCCTACCGGTGGACCACACCCCACGGCCTCTGCCGCGTCGTCACCCCTAGAGGCACCCGCGACGTCGAACCCATCCAGGCCGACGACGGCACCACCATCGGCGAGCTCTACTGGGACTGATCCATCGCCTCGGCGACGGCGGCTGACCCCGCGTCACCCTCGGCCCGCAGCCCCGCGACCACCCCGGCCCGGTCGGCGGCCGAGCGGTTCTGGCTGAGCTTGGCCTTGCCATCGACGCCGGTGACGGTGATCTCGAGGCCGACGATGCCGCGCAGCTGGCCCTCGACGTACGCCTCAGGCGCATCGGAGACCGCCCACGGCTCGGCACGACCGCTCTCGTGCACCGAGGTCAGCGCTGTCACGGCCGACAGCAACCACGCAGGGTCCTGGTGCACGACGGCGGTGCCGGTGAGGTGCACGGCCGTGTAGTTCCAGGTCGGTACGACGCGGCCGTGCTCGGCCTTGGCGGCGTACCAGGACGGCGAGACGTAGGCGTCGGGCCCGGGGCAGATCACCAGGGCAGGCGTGTCGTCGGTGATCGCGCGCCAGTGGTCGTTCGCCTTCGCCATGTGCGCGATGACGCGGTCGCCCTCCCAGACGACCGGCAGCAGCGTCGCGAGAGGTACGCCGTCGGGGCCGGTCGTCACCAGCCACGCGGCCGGGGTGGCGGCCACCATCGCCCGGATCTCCTCGAGGTCGGCGACGCGGTTGAACGGGGGCACGTACACGATCAGGTGTCCTCTCGGGGGGTGTCGACGTCGATCCCGGTGGCGAGGTCACCGCACTCGACGAGCTGAACGCCGTGCGCCTTGAGGTAGGCGCTCGCCCCCGTGTCGCCGGTCAGGGTGCCGAGCAGGGGCACGAGGTGCGCGGAACCGATGAGGACCGGGTGACCGGGGCGCCCGTCGTACGACGCCCGCACCAGCGAGTCCGCTCCCACACCCCCGTCGAGCACCCGCGCCACGACCGAGGCGCCCACGTCCGGCAGGTCCACGAGCATCACCACCACCGCGGCGGCGCCCCGCGCGACGGCGAGGTCCAGCGCCGCCGCCAGCGACTCGCTCTGCCCGGACGTGCGCAGCGGCAGCAGCGTCACCCGCTCGTCCAGCGCCGGCACGTCCCCACCGACCGGCACCGTCGCCACGACCGCGTCGCAGCCCCCGTCCAGCAGCACCGAGCAGGTCCGCTCCAGCCAGGTCACGCCACCAGGCGTCCGCACGAACGCCTTGGGACCGCCGTAGCGACGGCCCGCCCCCGCAGCCAGCACCACCCCGAGCAGCGGGTCCATCAGCCGTGGGCCAGCGACAGCTTGACGGCGAACCCGAGGAACACCGTCGCGACCGCGGAGGTGCCACCTGCGGCGAGCCCGCGGCGCCGACGGAAGGTCTCCGCCAGCCGCACCCCACCGAAGATCAACGTGGACAGGTAGAGCGCGCTCGCGATCTCGGCGAGGACGCCGAGGAAGAGGAACGACAGCGCCGGGTGGGCGTACGCCGGGTCCACGAACTGCACGAAGAACGCGATGAAGAACAGGATCGCCTTCGGGTTGAGCAGGCTGATCACGAGCGCGCGTCGGTAGGGCCGCTCCAGCTCCTCGACCGGAACGCCGCGGGTCGCGGCGAGCACCTCGTCGCGGCGCATCCGCCACGTGCGGATCGCTGCGCGCATCATGGTGAACGCCAGCCACCCGAGGTAGCCCGCACCGACGAACTTCACGACGTCGAACGCCACCGGGTTGGCCTCGAGCAGCGACGCCACCCCGGCCGCCGAGAGCGTCATCAGCACGGCATCGCCGGTGAACACCCCGCACGCCGCCGTGTACGCCGCCCGCCGGCCGCGCCGGGCCGCGACCGACAGCACGTAGAGCGAGTTCGGGCCGGGCAGCAGGATGATCACGATCAGACCGGCCAGGTACGTCGACAGGTCGGTGATGCCCAGCATCCTCCGATCATCTCAGCCGCTCCGACCCTCCACAATCGCGTTAACGTGGCGGTATGAGCGAGGACTTCAGCACTGCCGTCGAGAGCGTCGACCCGGGACTCCGCATCAACGGGAAGCCGGTGCACACCGGCGAGACCTTCGACCTCCACGACCCGGCCACGGGCGGCACCATCGCGAAGGTGCACTCGGGCGGCACTGCCGAGGCCAAGGCCGCCGTCGACGCGGCCGCGGCCGCCTTCCCGGCGTGGGCCGCCACCACCCCGCGGCAGCGCGGCGAGGTGCTGCGCAGGACCTACGAGCTGATGGTCGCCGACACCGAACGGCTGGCGGCCTTGATGAGCGCGGAGAACGGCAAGAGCCTGGCCGACGCCCGCGCCGAGGTGGCGTACGCCGCCGAGTTCTTCCGCTGGTTCGGCGAGGAGGCGGTGCGCAGCGAGGGCGACTACTCGATCGCACCGGCGTCTGGTGCGCGCACGATCGTGACCCACCAGCCCGTCGGCGTGGCCGCACTCGTCACACCGTGGAACTTCCCCGCGGCCATGGCCACCCGCAAGATCGGCCCGGCGCTCGCGGCAGGTTGCACCGTCGTGCTCAAGCCCGCCAGCGAGACGCCGCTGACGGCGCTGGCGGTGGCCGACCTGATGCAGCAGGCCGGTGTGCCCGAGGGCGCCGTGAACGTCGTCCCCAGCACCGACTCCGGAGCCCTCGTAGGCGCCTGGCTCGAGGACGACCGGATCCGGATGATCTCCTTCACCGGCTCCACGCCGGTCGGCCAGAAGCTCCTCGCCCAGGCGGCCCAGCGCGTCGTCAACACCGGCATGGAGCTCGGCGGCAACGCGCCCTTCATCGTCACCGCCGACGCCGACATCGACGAGGCCGTGAAGGGTGCGATGCTCGCCAAGTTCCGCAACGGTGGGCAGGCCTGCACCGCGGCCAACCGGTTCTACGTGCACGCCGACGTCGCCGACGACTTCGTCGCCCGCTTCGGCAAGGCGGTCGAGGCGCTCAAGGTCGGCCCGGCCTCCGAGGGCAGCGACATCGGCCCGATGATCACCGAGAAGGCCGCCAAGGAGATCAACGCCAAGGTCGCCTCCGCCGTCGCGGCCGGCGCCCGCATCGCCCACCAGGCCACCACCCCCGAGGGTTGGTACGTCGCTCCCACGATCCTCACCGACGTCGCCCCGGACGCGGAGATCCTCACCGGCGAGATCTTCGGCCCGGTCGCCCCCGTCGTCACCTGGACCGACCTCGACGAGATGGTCCGGCTGGTCAACGACACCGAGTACGGGCTGGCGGCGTACCTCTACGCGGGGCGGCTCCAGGACGGCCTCAAGCTCGCCGAGCGGATCGAGGCCGGCATGGTCGGCGTCAACCGCGGCCTGGTCTCCGATCCGTCCGCCCCGTTCGGCGGTGTCAAGCAGAGCGGCATCGGCCGGGAGGGCGCGCGCGAGGGCATCCGTGAGTTCCAGGAGACCCGCTACTTCAGCGTCGACCTGATCTGACCAGGGGCAGCGGATCAGGGCTTCCTGCACCGGAAGGTCGACGGGATCGGACGGTCCTGGCCGGCGAGCAACCAGATCCGGCTGCCGCACGCGGTGCTGACCGGCCGGTAGCGCTGCGCGACGAGCGCACCGAGCTCGTCGCGGTGGGCGCCGACGAAGATGTGGCCGTTGGTCTGCACGATCCAGGTCGGTGCGTCCGGCCCGGCCACCAGCGTGCGGAGCTCGGCGAGGGAGGGGTCGCGCACCCACATCGGGAGCGACCACAGGTAGGGGTACGGCGAGGTCAGCCCGGTGTAGTACTGCACGTCGGCCACGCCGTACAGGACGATCGCGGTGTCCCCGGGTTGGGCGGCGCGGTGGATCGCCAGGCCGATCGCCCGGGCGTCCCGCCACTCGTGCGTCGGCCCGGCGTCGAGCTGGTCGACGAGGTTGACGGCGCACGACACGACGACCACGCCCACGGCGATCCGGGTCAGGATCGAGCGCCCCGCCAACCCCGCGCCGATCGCGACCCACACGGTGGGGCAGATCAGGTAGTGGGACCACGCGCCACCGCCGCCGACGATGCCGATCACGCCGATGACGATGCCCACCGCGACGGCGAGCCCGGCGGCGCTCGGCTCGCGGAACCGGCGCACCGCCGCGACGGCGAGGACGACGACGAGGGGGAGCAGGCCCGAGAGCAGCGCCCGGTCGTCGAGGGACGCGAGCCGGGTGGCCAGTCGGTTGCTGGGGTTCGCGGCGAGGTAGCTGCGCGCGTCGATCCGGAAGGTCACGAGCGCGTCGAACAGCGCGCCGGGCCCGGTCATCGCGACCTCCGACACGACCAGCAGCACCACCGCACCCACCAGGACACCGGCCCCGGAGGCGAGGAGGAGGCTCAGTGAACGCCGTCGCTCGCTGCTGCGTCGGTTGAGCAGGTCGGCCGTCAGCAGCACGGCCACGGCGGCGAGGCCGTCGACGAAGTTCTGCTTCACCGACGCCGCGGCGACGGCGACGAGGCCAGCCGTCGCGGCGAGCACGATGCCGCGCCACCCCGGCGTACGACGTGCCTCGACCGCGGCCAGGAAGGCGAGCGCCGTGACGGAGGCGGCGAGCAGCTCGCCGGGGTCCAGCTCGGCGCCGAACAGCGGCGTCAGCGTCAGGCCGGCGGCGACGGCCGCGGCCCAGACGGGCGATCCGCCGAGGACCTGGACGGCGCGGGCCACCGCGACGATGAGCACCACGACCGCGAGCAGGGCGATCAGCCGCATGACGATGAGGTGGCCGCTCGCGGCGGCCAGGGCGAAGAGGGCGATCAGGCCGGGTGGGCGGTCGACCCAGTAGTGGCCGTACATGTTGGGCCCGCCGTGCAGCCAGGACTGGGCGACCAGGTAGAAGCCGCCGTCGTCGATCGTGGCGGGCCAGGTGAGGAACGGGATCCGCAGCAGCGCGGCGACGAGGGCGATGCCGGCGACGGCCAGCCGCGTCCTGGTCATTCGCCCGGCCGCGGACGCAGGGCCACCGGCCGGCCGAGGTAGGCGTCGAGGGTGGTCCGCACGGAGTCGGTGAACCGCCAGGCGGCGTCCTCCGCGTGGTCCCACATCACCAGCGTCGACTCGCCGACGATCGCCGGCTCGTGGTCCGCGGCCACCCGCAGCTCGAAGCAGGTCGTGAACGAGGAGCGGCTCAGGTGGCCGACCCACATCCGCACCAGGAACGGCTGGAAGGGCACGAAGCGCATCTCCGCGTGGTACTCCACCCGCTGCGCCGCGACCAGGTCCGACACCCCGGCCGGCACGTCCCGGAAGAGCCCGGGCCGGTCGTCGGGGGAGTCGGGCAGCACGGCGTACCGCAGGAACAGCTGGCGCGCCTCGTCGAGGACCCGCATCGCCTCCACGTTGTCCACGTGACCGGCCAGGTTGACGTCCCGCAGGCGTGCCGGGATCTCGCAGTCGAACACATTCCCCACACCCAGGATGATCCCAGGGGCTCCTGGGAGCTTCCTGAGCGGGGTGAAGCTGTGCGCCGGGGCGTAGGTTGTCACTGAAGGGGGTGGGCGACGTCGATCGAGCTCACGATCGCCGCCAGGTCATCACCCGTCGCCTGACCGTCGCCGATCACCCTGATGAGGGTGTTGCCTACGACGACCACGGCCTCGCCGACCCCTCCGTTACCGTCGGGACCATCCACGAACGCCGGCTGGCCAAGCAGCGTTTCAACCTGCCCTCCGTGACCTTGCTCGGCGAGGTCAGTGAACCACTGCTTCTTGTCGTCCGGCGTGTTGGTAGCCGGTTCGAAGTAGACGGAGATGTTACCGAACGTGAGTGCAGGTCCGGTGCCGCAGCTCCAGACGCCCGTCAGGTTGGTCTTGTTGGCGAGTGCGGCGGAAGGCATCCATACCGCAGGCCCTGCCTGCGCGGGAAGGCTCGCCAAAGGCGTCTTCACTCCTCCGAGGCATGGCTTGCCTGGATGAGCCAAGGGGATGAAGTCGTTGACTCCATCCTGGCCCGTGGCCGACGCAGTCGTGGTGGAGTGCTGAGCAGCGCCGCCGAGGACGCCGGTCGCGTTCAGCGTGAGGATCGCGGCTGCGGCTGCGGCCGCGCCGAGCATGCCGGTGGCGAGCATGGGCCGGCGCATTGACCAGCGACTCGGGTGCGCCTTCCGTACGCGCAGGCGTACGCGCTCGACGCCGGCGGAGTCGACGTTGTCGGCCAGGTCCTGCAGGCGGTTCGCGAGGGTCTCGTCAGAGTGCATTTCGGGTGTTCCGTTCGTAGTCGGGATCGTCCAGCGTGGATCGAATGGATGTGAGACCGCGGGCCGCGGTGCTTCGGACGGTCGACGGGGAGATGTTGAGGGCGTCGCCGATCGCGGTGTCGTCCAGGTCCTCGTAGAAGCGGAGGACCAGTACGGCCCGCTGGCGCGGGGGTAGTCGCTGCAAGGCATCCCGCAGCTGTTGGCGCTGGGCGACGAGATCTCCGGGGTCGTCAGTGCCGACCCAGGCGGCCGAGCCGGCGATCTCGAGACTCACCGTGGCGACTCGCCGGCGGCGCGCCTGGGAGAGATGGAGGTTGACCAGCATCTGCCGTACGTACGCGCCGGTGTTGTCGGCGCGGCTCACGGCCGCCCACTTCTGCTGGGCCCGAAGCAACGTGTCTTGCAGGAGATCCTCCGCCGCGGATTGTTCGCCGGTCAGCAGGTAGGCAACACGGAGCAGTCGATCTCCATGAGCAGCGACAAGCTCGTCCATCTCATCGCGAACTCGCATGTCACTCCTCTCGGCTTCGGCTGCCCTCACACCTACTAGACGCCTTGGCTGACCCGAAACGCTGCTTCGGCCTTGGGAGTTTTCTATTGATCCCGCTCGGACCCACCGGTGTAGCTGTTGACCTCGACGTAGTGCCAACCCGGGTCGCTATCGGCGTTTCTCTGCATCTCGTCCCAGGTCGACCAGCCGGTGTTCGCGTGGTATTCGCTCAGGTTGTTGAAGTGCGAATACCCGTTGTCGGTGGTGGCGCCTCGCTCCATGCCCCATCCGTTAGCACCCTGTGTGAAGTCGAGCGGGATGCCGTTGGGCATAAGGTTGTTGCCGTTAAGGAAGGCACTCCAGTAGCCGTTCCGATCCGTGTCGGAGCCCCGGATCGTTGGGGACGTGCCCGAGTCGACGGTGGCGTCAAGCACGGCGCAGCCCGACAGTACGTGATCGCTTCTATAGGCCCAGTAGAAGAGATGGGGCGTGCTGTAGAAGTGGCCGGTATATCCCTGGCAGTTGCTGTACCCGATGAGATAGCCAGCCTCGAACCCACCAAGACCGTTGCTGCTCCATGTGAACAGAGACTGGATGTGCTGACAATCGACACTGGAGACGGGAACGACCCATACGTCGGCTCGTGTGCCGCTGGCGGTGTAGGTCGGACCGCCGTCAACTTGGGCGCCGGAGATGGCCCCCGCATCGCCGTTGTCGACGCACCCGACCCCGTCGACTGCGCTTGCAGCCGGAAGGAGCGAGCCAGGGACGAGACCGGCCGCTGTTGTTACGGCAAGCCCCGCCCCCAGGAGAAACATCGCGGCCTGCTTTGCCAGCGTGCCGTCGAGCCCTGCGTGGCCTTCCCCCTTGCCGCGCGATCGACGAATGAACATGACGTTCCCCGTTCCGGCGGCGCCCGCCGCTGACCCCCAAGGTGCGCCACTGTGTCATACATCACAGTCCGCTGGAGCCTTTTGACGAAATTGCGCGGACCATGCCCGGGCGCCTGCACCGACTCGCGCGCGAACGGCCGCGCCTGGAGTGCACGGAGCTTTGGTTCGCCGCTGCCACACGCAGGTCCACCAGACCCCGTCAGGGCTCGAAGCGGTAGCCCATCCCCGGCTCGTTCCGGAAGTGCACGGGCCGCGCGGGGTCGGGCTCGAGCTTGCGCCGCAGCTGGGCCATGTAGAGGCGCAGGTTGCCCTGGGCCGTCTCGTAGCCCGGCCCCCAGACCTCGGTCAGCAGCTGCCGCTGGGACATCAGCCGGCCGGGGTTGCGGGCCAGCACCTCGAGCAGGTGCCACTCGGTCGGGGTGAGGCGTACGTCGACGCGGGCGCGGGTCACCCGCCTCGCGGCGAGGTCCACGACGACGTCACCGAAGGTGACCGGCTCCGGGTCGTCGGGGCCGGCGTGGCGGCGTACCAACGCACGCAGGCGGGCGAGCAGCTCGTCCATCCCGAAGGGCTTGGTCACGTAGTCGTCGGCGCCCGCGTCGAGCGCCTCCACCTTGTCGACGCTGTCACCGCGACCGGACAGCACCAGCACCGGTACGTCGGACCGCTCGCGCAGCCCGGCCAGCACGTCGACCCCGTCCAGGTCGGGCAGCCCGAGGTCCAGCACCACGACGTCGTACGCCGAGGAGCGGGCCTTGTACAGCGCCTCGATGCCGTCGCCCGCGGTGTCGACGGCCCAGCCGCGCGCCCGCAGGTTGATGCCGAGCGCCCGCAGGATCTGCGGCTCGTCGTCGACGACGAGGACCCGGGGCGCGGTCACGACGCCGCCTCCGCCGGCAGCAGGACGGTCATGGTGAGCCCGCCGCCCTCGGTGTCGGAGGCGACGAGCCGGCCGTCCATCGCCTCGGTGAGGCCGCGCGCCAGCGCCAGCCCGAGCCCGACCCCGGACGCCGTCGTCGTGTCGCCCAGCCGCTGGAACGGCAGGAACACCCGGCCCCGGTCGCCCGGCGCGATCCCGGGTCCGTGGTCGACGACGTGGACCTCCACCCAGTCGTCGACCGCGTCCGCGACCACGGCGGCGGGTCGGTCGGCCGGCGAGAACCGCTGGGCGTTGGCGACCAGGTTGGCGAGGACCCGCTCGAGCAGACCGGCGTCGGCCACGACCGCGGGCAGGTCCTCGGGCAGCTCCAGCACCACCGAGCGCGGGGCGACGTCGAGGTGGTCCAGCGCCTGCGCCACCACCTCCTCGAGCACCGTGGGCCGCAGCCGCACCGGCAGCGCGCCCGCCTGCAGCCGGCTCATGTCGAGCAGGTTGTCGACCAGTCCGCTGAGCCGGTCGAGGGCCGAGTCGGCGGTCGCCAGGAGGTCGCCCCGGTCCTGCTCGGAGAGCGTCACCTCGGCGTCGCGCATGCCCGAGACGACCGCCTTGGCCGTCGCCAGCGGCGTGCGCAGGTCGTGGCCGACGGCCGCGAGCAGCGCCGTACGCATCCGGTCGGCGGCCTCCAGCTCGGCCGCGGCCGCCGCCGCGTCCGCCCGTCGTGCGGCGACGTCGACGACCCAGCTGACCATCGCGGCCACCACCACGAAGGCAGCGACCGCGACGACGTTGTCGGGGTCGTTGATGGCCAGGGTGTGCAGCGGCTCGGTGAAGAAGTAGTTGAGCAGCAGCCCGCTCCAGACCGCGGCCACCAGCGCGGGGCCGATCCCGCCGACGAGCGCGCTGACCACCACCACGACGAGGTACGCCGACACGTCGCCCGCCAGCCCGAGGTGGCCGCGCTGCGCGACGAGGGGGACGACCAGGGCGAGGGGGCCGGCGATCCCGACCAGGTAGCCCACGGTCCGACGCTGCTGGCTGAGCACACCGCCATTGTGACCGGGAGGACGTTAGGGACCTGTTAGCAACCGTTCCGTCCGGGCTCCGGCGGCGTTGGATGGTTCCGTGAGCGAGATCTCGGAGCAGCACGACAGGCCGCACCCCTGGTGGAAGGTCATGTGCCTGACCGGTGTCGACTACTTCTCGACGCTCGGCTACCAGCCCGGCATCGCGTTCCTGGCGGCCGGCCTGCTCAGCCCGATGGCGACGATCATCCTGGTCCTGCTCACGCTGTTCGGTGCGCTGCCGGTCTACCGGCGGGTGGCGCAGGAGAGCCCGCACGGCCAGGGCTCGATCGCGATGCTGGAGCGGCTGCTGCCGTTCTGGCGCGGCAAGCTCTTCGTGCTCGTGCTGCTGGGCTTCGCGCTGACCGACTTCATCATCACGATCACGCTCTCGGCCGCCGACGCGGCCGCCCACGCGGTCGAGAACCCGCACGTGCCGGCGTACCTGCACGGCAAGGAGATGTGGGTGACGCTGTTCCTCGTCGCGCTGCTCGGTGCGGTGTTCCTGCGCGGGTTCGGCGAGGCGATCGGGGTCGCCGTCGCGCTCGTGGTCGCCTACCTGGCCCTCAACGCGGTGGTCATCGCGGTGGGCGTGGTGCACGTGATCCACCACGGGCACGTCGTCCCGGACTGGTGGCACTCGCTGACGCTGGAGCACGGCAACGTCGCGCTGATGATCGCCGTGTCGCTGACGCTGTTCCCGAAGCTCGCGCTGGGCATGTCCGGGTTCGAGACCGGCGTCGCGGTGATGGGTCACGTGCGCGGCGACGCCGACGACCAGCCGACCCGACCCGCCGGACGGATCCGCAACACCAAGCGGCTGCTCACCACGGCCGCGATCATCATGAGCGTCTACCTGATCGCGTCGAGCCTGGTGACGACCTGGCTGATCCCGGCGAGGGAGTTCGGGACCGGCGGCTCGGCCAACGGCCGCGCGCTGGCCTACCTGGCCCACCTCTACCTGGGCGACACCTTCGGTACGGCGTACGACCTCTCCACCATCCTCATCCTGTGGTTCGCAGGCGCCTCGGCGATGGCCGGCATGCTCAACCTGATCCCGCGCTACCTGCCCCGCTACGGCATGTCGCCGGAGTGGGCGGGCGCGACGCGGCCGCTGGTGCTGGTGCTGACCGTCACCGCCTTCTTCATCACCTGGATCTTCGACGCCAGCGTCGACGCACAGGGCGGCGCTTACGCGACCGGTGTGCTGGTGCTCATGACCTCGGCGAGCGTCGCGGTCGCGCTGGCGGCGCGGAAGGCGAGGCAGCACGGCTGGACGGCCGCGTTCGTGGCGATCTCCCTGGTGATGGCCTACACGACGATCGACAACGTCAGGGAGCGACCGGACGGCGTGAAGATCGGCGGGTGCTTCATCGCCGCGATCATCGTCGTCTCGCTCGTGTCGCGGATCTTCCGCTCCCTGGAGCTGCGCGCCACGGAGATCACCTACGACGCCAAGGCCGAGTCGTTCGTGCGCGACTGTGCGCGGCGGAGCATCCGGCTGGTGGCCAACGAACCGGGCGCGCGGGACGTGGCGGAGTACCGGGAGAAGGTGCTGCAGGTCGTCGACGACCACGAGCTGCCCGACGCCGGTGACATCATCTTCGTGGAGGTCACCGTCGCGGACTACTCCGACTTCGAGAGCCGGATCGAGGTGCACGGCGAGGTCCTGCACGACGAGTTCCGGGTACTGACCGTTCGTGCCGCCACCGTGCCGAACGCCCTTGCCGCGCTCCTGCTCGACATCTACGCCCGGACGGGCGTGCGTCCGCACATCTACTTCGAGTGGACCGAGGGCGACCCGTTGGGCCAGCTGGCCCGTTTCCTGCTCTTCGGCGGCGGTGAGGTGGCACCGTTGACCCGCGAGGTCGTCCGCCGCGCCGAGCCCGATCGGCGGCGTCGACCCCACATCCACGCCGGGTGACCCTGGTGCTAACTTTCGCTAGCACCGTGTCCGCGCGGCGCGACGACACGGTGCTGATGACGACCAGGGGGCGTGACCGAGGGTGAGCGACGCAGTGCCGACCTTCCCGCCGAGGCTCACGCCCAGCGAGGCCGCGCTCGAGGTCGCCCCGGGGCTGCTGCCCGAGGTCGACCCGGCCGCGCCCGTCGCGGCGGTCCCGACCGCCGAGCCCGAGTCCACGCTCGGGCCGCGTCCGGTCGAGGCACCGACAGGCGTCGAGATCAGCTACGAGCAGTTCGGCCGCCACTACATCCGCCGCGTGCTCAACCCCGGCCGGGTGGCCGACACGATCGACGCCCTGCTCGGTCCCACCATCGAGCTCGGTCCGATGGGTGCCGGCCCGGGCCGCGCGTTCGCCAGCGTCAAGGTGTTCGGCCGGTTCACGGGCTGCAGCGCCGCCGAGATCCCCGGCGACCTCCTGACGTACGGCGTCGACCTGCCGATCGCCGTCACCTTCACCCTCGAGCTGCCCTTCGACACGCTCACCTTCGACGCCGACGTCGTGGTGCCGCTGCAGCTGGTCGTGCACACCGTCGCCCCGACGACGATCCGGATGGAGCTGCTCACCCCCGCCGAGGACCAGGTGGGCCTGAGCATCCAGCCCTCCACCCGCCGCGGCGCGGTGTTCCAGAAGATGACCGGCCTGGAGTCCGAGCTGCGCCGGTTCCTGCTCAAGGTCGTGCGCGTCGAGCTCGCCAAGCCCTACATCCAGAGGGCGATGGAGCTCGACATGGAGGACCTGATCGAGAAGGCGTGGGACGAGATCGCGAAGAACTTCCTCCCGCAGAGCCCCGAGGACCGCAAGGTCTGACTTCATGTCTTTCTCAGACAGGCCTGTCATCGTCTGAGGTCATGGAGGTACCCGAACAACGCCCGTCCCGCCGCCGGCGCACCGTCATGGTCACCGGCCGCTGGGTCGCCTCGGCCGCGGTCATCGCCGCCATGACCACCGGCGCGGCCGCGGTCAACACCGACGACGACGGCCCGGTCAGCGCCGACTCGATCTCCTACGCCGACCCGCCCGACGACGCGTCCTGACCCGAGTCAGTCGCCCGACGGCACGGTCGCGCTGAGGACCGTCCCGTCGGCGCGCTGGACCCCGGCCGGGTTGACCGGTTCGCCGACCAGCCGTGGCCCCTGGTGCTCGAGAGGTACGACGACCGCCTCGTCTGTCGAGACCGTCACCAGCTTGTCCCGGACCTTGAACGTCACCGGCCCCGAGCCCTCCTCGATCTGGAGCTCCAGCTCGCTCGCCCGGACGCAGACCCGCACCCGGGTGCGGCGCAGCGTGAGCCGGAACGTGAGCGACTCCCACGACTCGGGGAGCCGCGGGTCCAGCTGCCACTGCTCCTCGCCGCGGGCCGCGCCGAGGTCACGGAAGCCACCGAAGCCGCACGCCAGTGCGCTCCACACTCCGCCGGTCGACGCGATGTGCAGCCCGTCGGCGGTGTTGGCGTGCCGGTCGGCGAGGTCCACGAAGAGGGAGCCGAGGAAGTAGCGCAGCGCCAGGTCGGCGTACCCCACCTCGGCGGCGATGATCGACTGCACCACCCCGGACAGCGTGGAGTCGCCCGTGGTGATCGGGTCGTAGTAGTCGAAGTCGGCCTTCTTCTGCTCCGCGCTGAACTCCTCGCTCTGCAGGAACAGCGCGAGCACGACGTCGGCCTGCTTGAGCACCTGGAAGCGGTAGATCACCAGCGGGTGGTAGTTCAGCAGCAGCGGCCGCTTGTCCAGCGGGGTGTTCTCCAGGTCCCACAGCTCGCGCTCGAGGAAGTGCGAGTCCTGCGGGTGGATGCCCAGGAACTCGTCGTACGGGATCGACATGCCGGCCGCGGCCGAGGCCCACTCGTCCGGCTCCTCCTCGCGCAGCCCGGTCCGGCGCACCATGTCGGCGTACGCCGCCGGGTTGTCCCGCTCCAGCTCCCAGACCGCGTGCGCGGCGCGGCGCAGGTTGAAGCGCGCGAGGACGTTCGTGTACAGGTTGTCGTTGACGACGGTCGTGTACTCGTCCGGGCCGGTGACCCCGTGGATGTGGAAGGTACGCCGGGACTCGTCCCTCCAGAAGCCGAGGTCGGCCCACAGCCGGGCGGTCTCCACGAAGATGTCGATGGCGCCGCTGGCGAGGAACTCGTCGTCGCCGGTGGCGCCGACGTACTGGCTCAACGCGTACGAGATGTCGGCGTCGATGTGGTACTGCGCCGTGCCCGCGGCGTAGTAGGCCGAGGCCTCCTGGCCGTTGATGGTGCGCCACGGGAACAGGGCGCCCTTCTGCGCCAGCTCGCGCGCCCGTTGCCGGGCCGCGGGGAGCAGGGTGTGCCGGTAGCGCAGCGCGTTCCGCGACGCCCACGGCAGCGTGTAGGTCAGGAACGGCAGGACGTAGATCTCGGTGTCCCAGAAGTAGTGACCGCCGTAGCCCAAGCCGGACACGCCCTTGGCCGGGATGCCCTGGCCCTCGGCGCGCGCCGCGGCCTGCAGGATCGTGAACAGGTTCCAGCGCACCGCCTGCTGGATGCCCGCGTGACCCGGGATCTCGACGTCGGCGCGCTCCCAGAACAGCCGCAGCCACGCCCGCTGGGTCTCCTGGATCTGCGCCAGACCCGCCTCGCGAGCCCGGACGAGGGTCCGCTCGCAGCGGTCGATCAGCTCGCGCGGCGGGACCGAGTCGGCGTGGTGGAAGGACACCAGCTTGGTGAGCCGGATCGTCTCGCCGGCCTGCGCGGCGAGCTGGTAGATCACCTTCGCGCTGTCCTCGTCGGCGTAGGCGTCGACGCGGGCGGTGGACGTGCTCTCCAGCTGGTGGTCGACGACCACGCCGAGGGTCTGCCCGGACTCCGCGGTGTGGTAGCCGAGCTCGAGCCGGCCGGTCTCCGCGTCGGCGCTGTGCAGCACCGGCACGAGCACACGCCGGTCGAAGGCCGACGCCTTGCGCGGGTCGACGTTCTCGGCGGTCTCGTCCTCCTTGATCAGCTCGCGGTCCTGCCGGTTGAGCAGCTGCGAGGAGATCGTGACCGAGGCCGGCAGGTTGAGCACGGTGACCTCGTAGGTCATCACCGCGAGGTGGCGCTGGTCCAGCGGCACCATCCGGGTGCTGCGCACCCGGATCCGCTTGCCGCCGGGCGTGCGCCACACCAGCTCGCGGGTCAGCGTGCCGTCGCGGAAGTCCAGGACCCGCTCGTACTCGAGCAGGTCGGCCTTCGACAGGTGCAGCGGCTCGTCGTCGACGTACAGTCGGATCACCTTGGGGTCCGGGACGTTGACGATCGTCTGGCCCACCCGGGCGAACCCGTAGGCCTCCTCGGCGTGCAGGATCGGCCAGGTCTCGTGGAAGCCGTTGAGGTAGGTGCCGTCGACGTGGGCGTCGCGGCTCTCCTCGTAGTTGCCGCGCATCCCGAGGTAGCCGTTGCCCACGGTGAACAGGGACTCCGTGGTGCCGAGGTCGGCGGCGTCGAAGCGGGTCTCGACCAGTCGCCACTCGTCGGCGGGGAAGCGGCTGCGGTCCATCGGGTCGGTGGCCGGCGGGGCCACGTGCGAGGCGCCGGGGCTCACCGGACCAGCTCCTGCAGGTCCCGTACGACGACCTCCGCACCGTGCTCCAGCAGCGCCTCGGCCCCGGCGCCGCGGTCCACGCCCACCACGAGGCCGAAGTGCCCGGCCCGCCCGGCGGCCACGCCGCTCACCGCGTCCTCGAACACCACCGTGCGGTCCGGCTCGGCGTCGAGCTCGGAGGCCGCGTGCAGGAAGGTGTCCGGTGCGGGCTTGCCGGCCAGCCCGAGCTCGGCGGCGACCGCGCCGCTCACGACGGTGTCGAAGTAGTCGAGGAGCCCCGCGGCCGTCAGCACCGCCGGCGCGTTGCGGCTCGAGGACACGATCGCCATCGGTGTGCCCTGCTCCTTGAGCTGTCGGAGCAGCGCGAGCGAGCCGGGGTAGGGGGCCACGCCGTCGCGCTCCAGCACCTCCCCGAACAGCTCGTCCTTGCGGTTGCCGAGGCCGCACACCGTCTCCGCGGTGATCGGGTCGGCGGGCGCGCCCTCGGGCAGCGTGATGCCGCGCGAGGCCAGGAAGGACCGCACCCCGTCGTACCGCGGCTTGCCGTCGACGTAGCGGAAGTAGTCCGCGTCCGTGTAGGGCGGCTGTCCCGGCAGGCCGGCGAGGAAGTCGCCGAACATCCGCGCCCAGGCGCGCATGTGGACCTCCGCCGTCGGCGTGATCACGCCGTCGAGGTCGAACAGCGCGGCGTCGTACCTGCTCCAGTCCAGGGTCTCGGGCGGCATGCGCACAGGCTAGTAGGGGTCGCGTCGAGGCGGGAATGAGGCGCATTTGATGGTGGAATGGGGCTCATGGGCCTCATCGGGTTCGCGAAGAACCGCGTCGGAGTCTGGTTGCTCAACCGGACCATGAAGGACGGCATCGACCTCCGCAAGCTGCGCTTCCTGCCGGAGTCGCTGTCCCTGCCGCTCAAGCGTGACGGTCTGGACCCGCTCCCGGCGCTGATGGACGTCCAGTCCGAGGCGCCGGTCAAGAAGCTGGCGACCCTGTTCGGCAAGAGCGTCTGGCTGGTGAGCGGGTACGACGCCGCGCGCGAGGTCCTCGCCGGCGACGCGGACACCTGGTCCAACGACCTCGGCCAGTTCGTCTCCCAGGAGGGGAAGTCCGAGGAGGAGCAGATCGGCGGTCTCGGGATGACCGACCCGCCGCTGCACACGACGCTGCGGCGCTACCTGACGCCCGAGTTCACGATGCGCCGGCTCGCCCGCCTGCAGCCCGGCATCGAGGAGATCGTCGCCAAGCGGCTCGAGGCGATGGCGTCCGCGGGGGCCGACGGCGGGGCGGTCGACATGGTGCAGGAGTTCGCCTTCGCGGTGCCCTTCGACGTGATCTGCGACCTGCTCGGGCTGCCGGTCGACGACCGCGCCAAGTTCCTCGAGCTCGGCGTGGCGCGCTTCGACCTGAGCGAGGGCGGTGCCGGCGCGTTCGGCGCGCAGAAGGGGACGCGCGAGTTCCTCATCAACGCGGTGCGCGAGCAGCGCGCCAACCCCGGCGACGGCCTGATCGGCGCGCTGCTGAAGGAGCACGGCGACGAGCTGGACGACCTCACCCTCGGCGGCATCGCCGACGGCGTCTTCCTCGGCGGCTACGAGACCTCCGCCTCGATGCTCGCGCTCGGCACCTACCTGATCGCCACGAACCCCGAGGCCGGCCGGATGCTGCGCTCGGACCCGGAGTCGGTCGACAAGGTGGTCGAGGAGCTGCTCCGGCACCTGTGCGTCGTCCAGCTGGCGTTCCTGCGCTTCGCGAAGCGCGACGTGACGGTCGGTGGGGTCACCATCCACGAGGGCGACGCCGTCGGTGTCTCGCTGATGGCCGCCAACCGCGATCCCGTCCTCGGCTCCGGTCTCGGCGACTTCGACCCGACCCGTGAGCCCACGCGGCACCTGGCGTTCGGCTGGGGCATGCACCGCTGCGTCGGCGCCGAGCTCGCCCGCATGGAGCTGCGGACGGCGCTGCGGATGCTCGCCGAGCGGTTCCCGGACCTCTCCATGGCCGCCGACCTCGACGACCTCGAGTTCCGCAGGCTGTCGGCCGTGTACGGCGTCGAGGCGCTCCCGGTCTTCACCGGCGACCGCGTCGGCGCGCCCGCCTGAGCGCCTGCTCCCTCGGCGGCGCGTAGGTCCGTCGTACCTGACCAACGCGTTGGTTCTGCGCCGGAAACCCAACGCGTTGGTCAGGTACGACGGTGCCTCAGAGCAGCACGGACCGCGCGAGCCGCTGCAGCCGCGCGATGTGCCGCTGGATCGGCTCGTCGCGCGGGTCGAACGCCCGGCTCAGCGCCATGCCGCGCAGGCTGGTGAAGATCACCTCGCGCAGGTCGCGGAACTCCGGGTGGGCGGCCAGCTCCTCGCCGAAGTAGCCGTCCGCGGCCCGGCGTACCTCCGCGGCGAGCTCGCGCTCCAGGGGCAGCAGCTGGGCGCGCAGCTCCTCGTGGTTGCGGGCCGCGAGCCAGAGCTCGGTGGCCGCCCAGAAGTAGCCGCCCTGGGTGAAGCAGGTCGACAGCGTCTCGACGGCCGCGTCGATCCGCTCGCCCGGGTCCTCCGGCCAGGTCGTGTCCGACGTCAGCTCGGCGATCCGGCTGCTCGCCAGCTGGTGCGACGCCGCGATGAGCAGGTCGTCGCGGGAGGGGTAGTGGTGCAGCAGCCGGCCCCGGCTCACGCCCGCGCGGTCCTGGATCCGCAGGGTGGTCGCGCCGGCGTACCCGTGCTCGACGAGGACGGCGACGGCCGCCTCGAGGATGCGCCGGCGTACGTCGATCGACCGGCTCTGCACCGTCCGCGTCGCGGGTGACGTGGCGCTCATTCCCTGACTCCCTTGGTGACAGCCGCCGATGTCGTCGCTAGGCTCCGAGCCATCAACCAGTCTGTGCTGACTGGTTTCACTCTAGCGAAGGAGGCCGGGCCGATGAAGCTCGGAATGATCATCAACTACGCCGGCGAGTTCGCGGAGACCGTCGAGCTGCTGCAGGCCTACGAGCAGGCCGGCCTGGAGATGGTGGCCATCCCCGAGGCCTACTCCTTCGACGCGGTGAGCCAGCTGGGCTTCGTGGCTGCGAAGACCGAGAGGCTCGAGATCATGAGCGCGATCCTGCAGGTCTACTCGCGCACGCCCGCGCTCCTGGCGATGACCGCCGCCGGCCTCGACCACGTCTCGAACGGGCGGTTCACCCTGGGCCTGGGTGCGTCGGGTCCGCAGGTCGTCGAGGGCTTCCACGGCGTCAAGTACGACGCCCCGATCGGCCGCACCCGCGAGGTCGTCGAGATCTGCCGCACGATCTGGAAGCGCGAGGTCCTCGACCACGCCGGCAAGTACTACAAGGCGCCGCTGACCAAGGAGGACGGCGGCACCGGCCTCGGCAAGCCGCTCAAGCTGATCAACCACCCGGTGCGCAGCGACATCCCGATCTCGATCGCGGCCCTGGGCGAGAAGAACGTCGCCCTGGTCGCCGAGATCGCGCAGGGCTGGCAGCCGCTGTTCTTCCACCCGGGCAAGGCGGCCAACGCGTGGGCCGACGCGCTCGAGGAGGGCTTCTCGAAGCGCGACCCCGGCCTCGGCGAGCTCGACATCCAGCTGCAGATCCCGTTCTCGGTCGGGGAGCCGTCGCCGGAGGCCGTCGCCGCGGTCCGCAACCAGCTGGCGCTCTACATCGGCGGCATGGGCGCCCGCGACAAGAACTTCTACAACCAGCTGGCCTGCCGCTACGGCTACGAGTCCGAGGCCAAGGACATCCAGGACCTCTACCTGTCCGGTCGCAAGGCGGAGGCCGCGGCCGCCGTACCTCAGGACCTGGTCGACGCGGTCGCCCTCTTCGGTGACGAGGACCAGCTGCGGACCAAGCTCGACGCGCTGGAGGCCGGCGGCGTGCGCACGCTGCTCACCTCGCCGGTCGCGCCCGACGACGCGGACAAGGTCGAGCACATGCGGGTCCTGGCCGGTCTCCTCCAGGAGCGGCGCACGGCCGGGGCGGCCTCGTGAGCGGGCGCTTCGGAGTCACCTGCGACGGCCACGTCGCCACGGTCGAGCTCGTCGGCGCCGGTGGCAAGCCGGTGATGGACACGGCGTACTTCGCCGAGCTGCGGGAGACCGTCCGTGCGCTCGACCGCGACGACGACGTCCGGGCGATCGTCCTCACCGGCACCGGCGGGCACTTCGCGTTCGGGCTCGACCTGGCGGAGGCGGCCGGCAGCTTCGGCCGGAGGTCGACGCTCCCCGGTGCCCGCGGACGCGTGGAGTTCCTGGACGAGATCCGCGACCTGCAGGACACCGTCACCGCGGTGGCGGCCTGCCGCAAGCCCACCATCGCCGCGATCGAGGGCTGGTGCATCGGTGGCGGCGTCGACCTCGCAGCGGCGTGCGACGTGCGGATCAGCACGGCAGGCGCGAAGTTCAGCGTCCGGGAGGTCAAGGTCGCGATCGTCGCCGACCTCGGCAGCCTGCAGCGCCTCGTCGGCATCATCGGCGACGGCCACCTGCGCGAGCTCGCCCTCACCGGCGACGACATCGACGCGGCGCGTGCCGAGCGGATCGGCCTGGTCAACACCGTGTACGCCGACGGCGACGCCCTCCGCGCCGCGGCCGCCGACCTGGCCGGCCGGATGGCTGCCAACTCGCCCCTGGTGACCAGCGGCATCAAGGACGTGCTCGACGCCGAGCGCGGCCCGCGGGTCGAGGCCGGCCTGCGCTACGTGGCGGTGTGGAACTCCGCGTTCCTGATGAGCGACGACCTCGACGAGGCCGTGGGCGCGTTCCTGGAGAAGCGGCCGCCGGCGTACCGCGGGCAGTAGGTCCCGACCTCCACCGAAAGACCACGGGGGAGCGGCGCGATGACATACCGTGCGCGGGTGCATCGCCTCTCTCGGTCGGTCCTGCTCGTCGTCCTCGGTCTCGTGCTCGGCGGCCTGCTGCCCGCGCCCGCCCACGCGTCGTCGTACGCCGGCAACGGGACGCTCGTCGTGCTGCGGATGAGGGCCGCGATCAACGCGCTGCAGGTGGCCGCCGAGACGCCGAACGGCTACGACCGCGACCTGTTCCCGACCTGGACCGACCAGGACCACGACGGCTGCGACACCCGCGCCGAGGTGCTGCAGCGCTCGTCCACGGTGCCGGTCACCCAGAACCAGTACTGCACCGTCGAGACCGGCCGCTGGTACGACTGGTACGACGACACCACCTACCTGCGGGCCTTCCAGCTCGACATCGACCACCTCGTCCCGCTGGCCGAGGTGTGGGCGTCGGGCGGGAAGCGGTGGACCCCGGCCCGACGCGAGGCCTACGCCAACGACCTCGCCGACCCGCGCACGCTGGTGCCCGTCTCGCTGCACGCCAACCGCTCCAAGGGCGACCAGGAGCCCGACGAGTGGATGCCGATCGACCACCCCTGCCGCTACGTCCGCTCGTGGGTGGTCGTGAAGACCCGGTGGGGCCTGGCGATCGACCGCGCCGAGAAGGCCGACCTGCTCCGGATGGCGACCTACTGCGGCAACCCGACGCTGCGTACGCACGTGGCGACCGTCACCTCCTGACTGCCATTTCAGGTCCCCTTCATGAAGGGCCACCTACCGTCCTCGCATGACTGAGCGCACTGCCGAACGCACAGCACCCCGCACCTTCGTCGCCCCCAAGGTGCCGGAGGTCTTCGTCCTGTTCTGGGTGGTCAAGCTGCTGACCACCGCGATCGGTGAGACCGGCGCCGACTTCATGGGCACCACGAACCTGGTGCTGGCCGCCGTGGTCGGCATCGGTGGGTTCTTCATGGCGCTGTGGTGGCAGCTGCGCGCCTCGACGTACAGCCCGATCCGGTACTGGACGACGGTGCTCATGGTCGCCGTGTTCGGCACGATGGTGGCCGACGGCCCGCACGTGGTGCTCGGTACGCCGTACTACGTCGACTCCTGCGTCTACCTGCTCGCGCTCGTCGCGGTCCTGACCTGGTGGCGCCGGAGCGAGGGCACCCTGTCGGTGCACTCGATCACCACGGCCCGCCGCGAGCGGTTCTACTGGGCGACCGTGCTGCTGACCTTCGGTCTCGGCACCGCGCTCGGCGACACCACCGCGATCAACATGCACATGGGCTTCATGGGCTCGATCATCCTGTTCGGCGTGCTCATCCTGGTCCCGCTGGCGGCCTGGCGCCTGGGCGCGAACGCGGTCGTGTGCTTCTGGGCGGCGTACTCGCTGACCCGGCCGCTCGGTGCGAGCGTCGCCGACTGGCTGGCACACGCCAAGGACCAGGGCGGCGTCGCCCTCGGTACCGGTCCGGTGACGGCCGCCGGGCTGCTGGCGTTCGGCGTGCTCGTCGCCTACCTGTGGCGCACGCACGGCGACGAGGAGGGCCACCACGCCCTCGCCCACGCCGAGCCCGAGGACATCACGGGGCAGCAGGAAGCAGCAGTCGTACGCCGCGCCAGCGACCCTCGCTGACCAGCTCCAGCCGCCCGCCGGCCGCCTCCGCGGTCGAGCGGGCGATGTCGAGGCCCAGGCCGGTCGACCCGCGGTCGCTGCGACCGCGCTCGATCGCCGTCGCCGGGATGCCCGGCCCCTGGTCGAGGACCTCGATCCGCCAGTCATCGCCGTCGGCCGTGACCTGCACGCTGATCGAGACGCCCTCCGGGGTGTGCGCGATCGCGTTCTCGATCAGGCCGTCCAGCGCACCGGCCAGGTCGTCGGCCACGAGCCGGACCTTCGCCGGGGTGTCCGGCACGGTGACGGTGCAGCTGCGCTCCTGGTCCTCGGCGAGCGGCTTCCAGAAGGCCACCCGATCGCGGACCACGGCCGCGGCGTCGCACGCGGGGTGCAGCCCCTCGCGGTCGCCCCGCCGCGCGGCCCGGATCAGCTGGGTGAGGCTGCGCTCGACCAGGGCGACGTGCTCCTCGAGCTCGAGCCGCTGCAGCCCGTCGGGCAGGGCCTCGACCCCCAGCCGGACGGCGGTGAGCGGCGTACGGAGCCGGTGGGAGAGGTCGGCCGCGTTCTCCCGCTCCATGGTGAGCAGCTCCTCGATCCGCGCGGCGAGGGCGTTGAGCTCCTCGGCGACCCGCGCGACCTCGGGCGGCCCCGCCACCGGCGCCCGCGCGTGCATCTCACCGCGGCTCAGCGCGCTCGCGGTGTCCGCGGTGAGCCCGAGCGGGCGGGTGATGCGGCGGCCGACGAGGTCGGCGGCGAGCCAGGCCAGGGCGAGCAGGAGCAGGGCCACTGCGCCGATGCCGAGGTTCTGCGCGCGGACCGTGCTGCCCACCGAGCCGTAGTCCACGGTCGCCACGACCCGGGCACTCCCGCCGTGCGCGGCGCAGAACACCTGGACCACCCGTCCGTCGTCGATCGTGGCCGCCTGGGGACGCGACACCGCCCCGAGGTCGTGGTTGTCCCGGTCGTGGTCGCCGAGGGCCGGCGCCGGGACCCGCAGCGCGGCCGCACGGGCATCGGCGCTCAGCGGCGCTCCGGCCATCTGGCCGCCGGGCTCGAGGACGGTCACCGGGGTGCTGACACGGTCGTTGAGCCGGTTCAGGTAGAGCTCCAGCGTCGGACCGTTGTAGCTGCTCGTGGTCATGTAGTCGGCGGTGCCCTGGGCGGCGTACGTCGCCCGCTGCTCGGCCTCGGCGTACGCCTTGTTGCGGAGCAGCAGCGCGATCGGGATGCTCGCGAGCACGATGACGAGCGCGGCGGTGCCGACGCCGAGCACGGTGACCTGGGTGCGCAGCCTCATTGGGGCGCCCCCGGGTCGACCAGCTTCACGCCCACCCCACGCACGCTGATCAGGTAGCGCGGCTCGGCCGCGGTCTCCCCGAGCTTGCGGCGCAGCCAGGACAGGTGGACGTCGACGGTGCGGTCGGCGCCGCCCCACGGCTGCCGCCAGACCTCGGCGAGGAGGACCGGCTTGGTCACGACCTCGCCCGCGTGCTGCATGAGGAACTGGAGCAGGTCGAACTCCAGCCGGGAGAGCTCCAGCGGACGGCCGGCGAGGGTGGCCTCCCGGGCGCGACCGTCCAGGACGATCTCCCCCACGGTCAGCTCGGGGGAGGAGCCCGGGGCCTGCGTCGTACGACGGAGCACCGCGCGGATCCGGGCGTCCATCTGGGCGACCGAGAACGGCTTGATCAGGTAGTCGTCCGCGCCGGCGTCGAGCAGCCGCACGACCTCGCGGTCGTCGTCGCGCGCCGTGGCCACGATGACCGGCACGTCGCCGAGCGCGCGGACGACGCCCAGCACCGACTCGCCCTCCATGTCCGGAAGCCCGAGGTCGAGGACCACCACCTCCACCGGCGCCGCCGCGAAGGCGCTGACCGCCTCGGCGCCGTGCGAGACCGGTGTGACGACGTGACCGAGGGAGGACAGCCCGCGGGTGAGCGCCTGCCGGATCGCTCCGTCGTCCTCGACCACCATCACCGTCGCCACGCCTCGAATGTAGTGATCCTCAGCAGCCTCTGGGCGATCCTTGACGTGCTCTTGACGTGGCGTTGGCGCGAGCCTGACCCCGGGATGGGGAGGCTGTCCCCATGTTCAACGTGATCAACGGCCTGCCTGTGCACCCCCTCGTCGTCCACGCCGTGGTCGTGCTGCTGCCGCTCGCGATCCTGGGCACCATCGCCCTCGTCGTCCGGCCCGCCTGGCGCCGGTCGTACGGCCTGCTGCTGGTCGGCTGCTCGCTCCTGGCGACGTTGCTCATCCCGGTGGCGACCTCCAGCGGCGAGTCCCTCGAGACCCACGTCGGCGACCCCGGCAAGCACGCCCAGCTCGGCGACCAGCTGATCTGGTTCGCCCTGCCCCTGCTGCTGCTCGACGTCGTGCTGGTCGTGCTGGACCGGCGCGGCAAGGTGGGCAACCCGCTGAAGGTCGTGGGTGCGCTCGCGATCGTCGCCGCGCTCGCGGCGGGCGTGCAGGTCTACCGTGTGGGTGACTCCGGTGCGCGTGCCGCGTGGGAAGACCAGGTTCAGAACACCGTTCCCGCCAGCGCCGCTGGCAACTGAGGCGACTCGAGGAGAGACATGACCGACAACGCCCTTCCCCGCCGTAGCATCGTCGCCCTGGCCGGCGCAGGAGCAGCGGTCCCGCTGCTCGCTGCCTGCGGCAGCAAGGGCAACCAGGTGGCGGGTGACCCGAATGCTCCCGCATCGACTCCGGCGACCTCGGCCGCGACCACCGGGACGGGCGGCGGGAACGCGCCGTCCGGCACCCAGCTCGGCGCCACGTCCGCCATCCCGGTCGGCGGCGGTGCGGTCTTCGCCAGCGAGTCGGTCGTGGTGACCCAGCCGACGAAGGGCCAGTTCAAGTGCTTCAGCTCGATCTGCACCCACGCCGGGTGCTCGGTCGCCGCCGGCGCCACGCTGGACTGCCCGTGCCACGGCAGCAAGTTCTCCATCACCGACGGCTCGGTGCTGCAGGGCCCGGCCGCGACGGCGCTGCCGGAGAAGAAGATCACGGTCTCCGGCGGCGAGATCTACCTGCAGGCCTGAGCCCGCGCGGGACTTACTCGGGGGGCGTGAAGTCCGGGTCCGCGAGCAGGTAGCGGGTGAGCCGTCCGTCGCGGCCATGCGTGGCGGAGTGGACCGGTTCGGGAAGCATCCGCCCCTCGGCGGTGTCCCAGAACCGATCCACCCTGCGGGCGACCTGCCGCGCCGCTCGGCCGGCGAGGCCCCGGTGCGGCAGGTACGGGTGTGGTCGGCTCGGCGCCCGTGACTCGTCGGTGTAGAGGCGCTGCGCGATGCTGCGGCGTACGTCGGGGGAGGCCGTCAGTCGCCTGACCAGGGACTCCTCCATCGCGAACCAGGCCTCCAGCTCGTCGTGGACCTCGCCCCATACCGAGGTCCACGGCGTGCGGATGTTGTACGTCGACCCGTACAGCTTGCCCTTCGCTTCGGCCAGCGCGGCCTCCAGCCGACGGCTCTGCCGGGCGAACTCCTTGGCGAACTGACGCCCTTCGGGAACCTGACGTGCCACCGCAGGGAGCAGCACGGCGTTGGCCGCCGCGACGTGCCGGCTGGCGCTGGCCAGGAACCGGTCGGTCGCGGGGAATCGGTCACGGGGCCGGTCCCGGGTGGGCCTGCTCTGCCGGGCGTGGGCCAGCCGCGCCGCGAGCACCTCGTGGGTCAGTTCGACATTCGCTGAGAGTTCGTCCTGCATCTCGTCGTCCGATCACTATCCCTGTTTTTCAGTGTGCGCCGGTCGCCGGGAATGCGCAACGGCCCGGCCGCTCCTGAGGAGCGACCGGGCCGTGGTGCGTCGTACGGGTCCCTACAGCTGCGGGAAGGTCGGGTACTCGACGCCGGAGATGTACTGCACGGTGCGCAGCACCTGGCAGGAGTAGCCGAACTCGTTGTCGTACCAGACGTAGAGGATCGCGCTGTCGCCGTCGACGATCGCGGCGTTGCCGTCCACGATCGAGGCGGCCCGGGCGCCGACGAAGTCGGTCGAGACGGCGTCGTTGGCCTGGGTGTAGTCCAGGGCGCGGGCCAGCGGGCCGACCAGCGAGGCCTTGCGCAGGTGGTCGAGGACCTCCTCGCGGGTGGTCTCCCGCTTGAGCTGCAGGCTGAGGATCGCGATCGAGACGTCGGGGGTGGGGACGCGGATCGAGTTGCCGGTGATCTTGGCCTGCAGGTCCGGCAGGACCTTCGCGACGGCCGACGCGGCGCCGGTCTCGGTGATGACCAGGTTGAGCGGCGCGGAGCGACCGCGGCGGTCGGCCTTGTGGTAGTTGTCCAGCAGGTTCTGGTCGTTGGTGAACGAGTGCACCGTCTCCACGTGGCCGCGGATGATGCCGAACTCGTCCTCCATCGCCTTCAGCGGCGGCACGATCGCGTTGGTCGTGCAGGACGCGCAGGACAGGACGGTCTCGTCGAGGTTGGTGTCGAGGTGGTTGACGCCGTGCACGATGTTCGGGACGTCGCCCTTGCCCGGTGCGGTCAGCAGGACCTTGCGGATGCCCGGGCGCAGGTGCTGCGAGAGGCCCTCGCGGTCGCGCCACTTGCCGGTGTTGTCGATGAGGATGGCGTCGTCGATGCCGTACGCCGTGTAGTCGATCTCGCTGGGGTCGTTGCTGTAGATGACCTGGATCTCGTTGCCGTTGGCGATGATCACGTTGCGCTCCTCGTCCACCGTGATCGAGCCGTTGAACTGGCCGTGGATCGAGTCGCGACGCAGCAGCGAGGCGCGCTTGGCGAGGTCGCCCTCGCCGCCCTTGCGGACGACGACGGCACGCAACCGCAGGCCGTTGCCCGAGCCGGTCTTCTCGATGAGCAGGCGCGCGACGAGGCGGCCGATGCGGCCGAAGCCGTAGAGGACGACGTCGGTGCCGGCCGGGGTCTCGTGCTCGCCGATGGCGCCGGCGAGGGCCTCGGCGGTGAAGGCGGCGACGTCGTCGGGCTCCCCCGCGGCCTTGTAGGCCTTGAGCAGCAGCGCCAGGTCGATCTTGGCGGCGCGCACGTCGAGGTCGGCGATCGCCTCGAGGAACGGCATCGTCTGGACGACCGAGAGCTCCTCGCCCTCGATCTGGCGCGCGAAGCGGTGGATCTTGAGGATGCTGACCGCCGACTTGTTCATCAGCGACCGGCTGTGGAGCAGGATCGTCAGGTCCTTCTCCCGCTGCAGCTTGCCGATGATCGGGATCATCGCCTCTGCGGTCGACTCGCGGTTCTTCCAACGGTCGAAGATGTCCTCGTTGACAGTCACTGCATCCCCTTCGGGCTCCGGAAACTCCCCGCGATCGTAGGGGAGCGCGGCGGGCGGCGGGGAATCAGCGTGAGCGTGAGATGCCGCTCACGACGGTCGCCCAACGGTCGTCGTCGCGATGGGTCGTCGGGATCAGGTCGTGGGCGGCGAACAGGGTGGCGACCGCCTCGGCCTGGTCCTCGCCGGTCTCGACGAGCACGGTGCCGCCGGGCCGCAGCCAGCGCGGTGACTCGGCGGCGACGCGGCGGATCAGCTCCAGGCCGTCCTCGCCCCCGTCGGTGGTGAACGGGGGCTCGTGGTCGCGGGACTCGGCCGGCATCAGCCGTCGGGCACGGGTGGGCACGTACGGCATGTTCGCGAGGAGTACGTCGACGGTGCCCGCCAGCGCCGCCGGCAACGGGTCGAAGAGGTCGCCGATGTGGACCTTCCCGGGCACGTCGGCCAGGTTGCGGTGCGCGCACGCGGTGGCCGTGGGATCGACGTCGACCGCGTGCACGGCGACCTCGCCGGGCGGTCGGGTGCGGGCCAGGGCCAGGCCCAGGGCTCCGCTGCCGCAGCCGAGGTCGACGACCGTCGCCTCCACTTGCTTGCCGGCAGGTAAGTGCTTACCTGCCGGCAAGCAAGCGGCGGCGACCTCCACCAGCAGCGCCGTCCGCTGCCGAGGGATGAACACCCCCGGCTCGACCGCGACCCGCACCCCGGCGAAGTCGACCCAGCCCACCACGTGCTCCAGCGGCTCGCCCCCGACCCGCCGCTCCACCATCGCCTCGAGGTCCTCGGGCGACCCCGCCGACGACCGGAGCACAGCTGCCTCGTCCTCGGCGAAGACACAGCCGGCGGCGCGCAGCCGGGTCACCAGCGGGTCGAGTTCGGGCACCCGCCCAGTGTCGGTCATCGCACCGTTGCCCGGATGCACGACACTGTCCCCATGCGACCGCAGGTCGTCGCCCACCGGGGCGCGAGTCATGAGCTGGCCGAGCACACGCTGGGCGCCTACCTGGAGGCGTTGGAGGTCGGTGCCGAGGGGCTGGAGTGCGACGTCCGGCTGACCGCGGACGGACACCTCGTGTGCGTGCACGACCGGGACCTCCGGCGTACCGCCGCGAGCAAGGGGGTCGTCTCCCGGATGGAGCTGGCCGACCTCTCCGAGCTCGACTTCGCGGCCTGGAAGAACCCGTGGGCCGACCTCGACGACGAGGCGCCCGACGAGGACGAGAACCTCCGCGGCGTCCTCACCCTGCGCAAGCTGCTCGAGACCGTCGCGGACTACCCGCGCCGGGTCGAGGTGGCGATCGAGACCAAGCACCCGACCCGCTACAGCGGGCTGGTCGAGAAGCGGCTGGTCGAGATGCTGCGCGAGTTCGGCTGGCACACCGAGGGCGCCCCGATCCGGGTGATGAGCTTCTCGAACACCGCCCTGCAGCGCGTCCAGCGGCTCGCTCCTGAGGTCCGGCTCGTGCAGCTGCTCGACCGTCCCAGCTACTGGCCGGTCCTCAAGCGCACCACACCGCCGGAGTGGATCCTCGGCCCCGGCATCCGGATGCTCGAGCAGAACCCCCGCACCCTGGACTCGATGGTCCGCTCCGGCCGCGACATCCACGTCTGGACGGTCAACCACGAGTACCAGCTCAAGCTGTGCCGGGCCGCCGGCGTGAAGGCCATCATCACCGACCGCCCGAAGTTCATGCTGGGCCTGCTCGATCAGTAGATTCCGGGCATGGCCAAGCGCAACCGCACCCAGACCGCCAAGCCCCTCGCACCCGGCGAGGTCGGTCCGCGGCAGCCCTGCCCGTGCGGCTCCGGCAAGCGCTACAAGGCGTGCCACGGCGCGCCCGGCGGCGGCCAGGTGTTCGTCAAGCGGCCGTTCGAGGGCCTCGCCTCGGAGTGTGACGTCGTCGCGCTGCGCGAGCTGGTCCCCGCCGCGAGCGCCCCGATCACCGTCCAGGGCCACGAGGACCGCACCGTCCAGCTCTGCACGCTGCTGCCGATGGCCGCGCCCGCGCTCGTCCGGGAGAGCGGCGCCATCTGGCTCGGCCTCCAGGTCCAGCACGCGTACGGCGACCCGGCCCGCGACCTGGGCGCCGTGCTCGAGGCCGCGCTGACCGCCGAGCCCGGCGTCGTCGGCCTGACCGCCGACCCCGGCCCGGGCCCGCGCCTCCAGGACCTCCTCGTCGATGCCCCGCTCACCATCACGGTGCACGACGGCTTCGACTTCTGGGTGGCCGACATGGACGCGACCGACGAGGTCGCCCAGGCACTCGAGGCCGCGGACGGCGCCGCCTCGCCGACGGCGCGGCTGACCGAGGTCGAGGCGGCGTACTGGACCCGGATGGGCGCCAAGGAGCACCTGCGCTGGGTGATGCCCGAGCCCGAGGACGCGCTGCTCGACGCGCTCGCGCGCCTCCACGTGCGCGGCGACGACGTGATCGTCCCGGACGCGCGCTTCGTCGGCATGTTCCGCGCCCATGGCCTGCTCGCCCCGGTCTGGGACCTGCCGGTCGGCACCGGTGCCGAGGCCGTCGAGGCGCCCGCGGCGGCGTTCAAGGCGAAGCTCGACGCGGCGCTCGCCGAGCTGGCCGACGGCGAGCTCACCGCCGAGGAGCGGTCGGCCCGCAACGGGCTCGCGAACCGTCAGGTCACCATCCGCTGAGCGGGGTCAGCGCCGGCTGAGCACCCACACGTGCAGCCGGGAGTAGCCCTTGACCGAGACCCGCCGCAGCCGCCGGAAGCGGTACGCCGAGCCCTCGGCGCCGTGGTCGTCGTCCGGCTCGCCCTCGGCCTGCTCCGGCAGCCCACCCAGCGCCTCGTGCAGCCCGCGGTCGATCAGCACCGTCCCGGGCCGCGCCACCGACGTGAGCCGGGCGGCGATGTTCACGACCGGGCCGTAGACGTCGCCCAGCCGGCTGACCACGTCGCCGTACGTGACACCGGCGCGGACGGCCGGGAACTCGTCGTCGGGGTCCTGCCCACGGGCGACCAGCTCCAGCGCGATCTCGGCGATGTCCTGCGGGCTGTCGGCGACGATGAGCAGCTCGTCCCCGATGTTCTTGATGATCCGGCCGTGGTGCTCGACCACGGTGACGAGCGCGCGCGTCTCGAAGGCCTCCAGCCACTCGACCAGCTCGGCGTCGTCGAGGGTGCGGGAGCGCGAGGTGTAGCCGACGATGTCGACGAAGCAGACGCCCGCCGCGTGCGCGCCGGAGCGGTCGACCAGCAGCCGGCCGGCGGCGCTGAGCAGGTGCCGCTTCCAGGTGTAGTCCTGCAGCTTCTCGACCCGCGGGAGCGCCTCGTCGCCGAGCAGGACCAGCGCGTCGGCGAGGTCCATCCCGCTCTCGACGGCCACGTCGGCGAGCAGCGCGGCCTGCCACTCGGCGAGGCGCGCGAAGCTCCGACCCCAGGTGCGGACCAGGCCCTCCTGGCGGTCCGCGTTGAGAACGCCCAGGTCGATGAGGTCCTTGGTCAGGCGCAGCGCCTCGAGGTCCGCCTCGGTGTAGGCGATCTCGCCGAGCGGGGTGGAGGCGAAGCCGAGCTGGCGCCAGAGCTCGTTGGCGAGCTCGAGCGGGATGCCGGCGCGCTCGGCGATCTGTTCCTGGCTCATCGTGGGCAACGATCCGAGGAGGCTCTCCTCGAGCTGCTCGAGCAGGCCGGCACCGTCCACGGCGTCAGCACCCGCAGGCGCAGCGACGACGGAGTCGACCTCCCGGTCGACCCCGTCGTCGGGGGTCTCGGTCACCTCAGGACAGGCGGGACTGCGCCACGTCGGCGAGCGCCTCGTGGAAGGCCGGCCAGTCGTGGTCGAGCTCTCGGAGCGTCTCGTCGGTGAGGTGGATCGTCTCGAGCGGGGTGAGCGCCACGACCGTGGCGGAGCGCAGCTTGCCGCCGGTGATGCCGGCCTCGCCGACGATGTCGCCCGGGCCCAACTGCGCGATCTCCTCACCGTCACGACGGATGGAGACGGTGCCGCTGAGGATGATGTACGCCTTGTCGGCGGGGGTGTCCGCCCAGATGGGGGACCAGCCCGCGGGGAGCTTCACACGTCGGCCGGCGCCGCTGATCCGTGCGATCTCGGTCGGCGTGAAGTGCTCGAAGAACGTTGCCATGCTGGCACCTTAGTGCCGAACGTGGCTGTGCGGGAGGACAAACTTCGACATCCGGTGACGCCGTGTCACGGTCAGCGCAGCCGGAACGGGTCGGCCGGGTAGACCCCCAGCACCTTGATGTCGGTCGTGAAGAAGGTGAGCTCCTCCAGCGCCCGCTTCAGCCCGGGCTCGTCGGGGTGCCCGTCGACCTCCGCCAGGAACTGGGTGGCGGCGAACTCCCCACCGACCATGTAGCTCTCCAGCTTGGTCATGTTGATGCCGTTGGTGGCGAACCCGCCGAGCGCCTTGTACAGCGCGGAGGGGAGGTTGCGGACGTTGAAGACGAAGCTCGTCACGAACGGTCCGTCGCCCACCGGAGCGGGCTCGAAGTCGGGCGAGAGCACGACGAAGCGGGTCGTGTTGTGGTCCTCGTCCTCGACGTCGGCGCGCAGGATCTCCAGCCCGTAGACCTCGGCAGCGAGCGGCGGCGCGATCGCGGCCATCCGGCGGTCGCCGGCCTCGACCACCTCGCGCGCGGCGCCGGCCGTGTCGCCGGAGATGACCGGCTTGAGGCCGAGCTCGCGGATCACCCGGCGGCACTGGCCCAGCGCGTGCACGTGGCTGTGGACCGTCTCGATCTCGTCCACCCCGACCCCCGGCAGCGCCATCAGCGCGAACTGGATGCGCAGGAAGTGCTCGGCCACGATGTGCAGGCCCGAGTCGGGCAGGAAGTGGTGGATGTCCGCGACGCGACCGGCGATCGAGTTGTCGATCGGGATCATCGCGCGGTCGGCCTCGCCGTTCTTCACCGCGGCGAACACGTCCTCGAACGAGGCGCACGGAACGGCCTCCCAGTCGGGGTAGTGCTCCTTGCACACGATGTGGGAGTTGGCGCCGGGTTCCCCCTGGTACGCGATGCGGGGCATGGCGCCAAGGGTAGGGCGTCGTCCTTCACTACCGTTGCGCACATGGTCCTCGGCATCCTCGCCCTGCTCGTCGCGATCGCCGCGCTGGCCCTGGCGGTCCTCACCCGCCTGGAGGTACGCCGGTCCGCCGCACGTCCCGACGCCGCCGCCGACCTGCCCGTCGACGTACCGTCGCTGCGGGCCGAGGTGGCCGCCCTCCGGGAGGAGGCCAAGGGGGCGCTGCGCCACCTGGCCGTGGTCCGCTACGACGCCTTCGACGAGATGGGCGGCCGGCTGTCGTGGTCGCTCGCCCTCCTCGACGACGCCGGCGACGGGGTCGTGCTCACCTCGATCCGCGGCCGCGACGAGGCGCGCACCTACGCCAAGCCGATCGCGGCCTGGGCGGGCGAGTCCGAGCTGTCCCCGGAGGAGTCCGAGGCGGTCGCGCACGCGCGCATGGCACGCCTTTAGCGCGCCACCCGCACCAGCACCCGGCCGTGGATGCACTCCATGGTCAGCTCCTTGCCGAGCCCGATGATGTCGCCGTCGAGCTGGCGCGGCACGTCCGTCGTCGCCCGGACCGCGACCTTGCGGCCGGTCATCCGCGCGACCGACTCCCCAGCGCGCTCCTCGCGGCGCGACAGGATGCGCACCACGATCGGGATCCAGCTGAGGAACTTGCGCGGGTAGAGCAGCACCACGTCGAGCTGGCCGTCGTCGATCGCGGCGTCGGGGATCAGGTTCATCCCGCCCTGCAGCGAGCCGACGTTGCCGATGACGCAGGTGCGGGCGCGGTGCTTGGTCCACGGGCCGTCGTCGACGGAGATCTCGAGCCGCATGGTCGGGAACATCAGCGCCTTCAGGCCGGAGAGCACGTAGGCCAGCCAGCCGACCTTGGCCTTGATGTCCTCGTTGACGCCCTCCATGATCGCGGCGTCGAAGCCGAGGCCGGCCATCACCATGAAGTGGGTGTCCTCGATGCCATCGCCGGTCACGTGGACCATGTCGATGGCCCGGTCCTGGCCGGTGAGGGCGATGTCGATGGCGGCCCGGATGAACAGCGGGAGGCTGAGGTTGCGGGCCAGCAGGTTGCCCGTGCCGGCGGGCACGATGCCGACCGGGATGCCGGTGCCGGCGAGCTCGGCGCACACCTCGCGGACCGTGCCGTCGCCGCCGCAGACCAGCACCAGCTCGGCGCCGCCGACGGCCGCCTCGTGGGCCTGGCCGGTGCCGGAGTCCTCGACCGTGGTGAACAGCCAGCGCGGCTCGGACCACCCGGAGGCGAGCGCCATCTGGGTCACCAGCGACTGGAACTGGGAGACCGACTCGACCTTGATCGGGTTGAGGATCACTGCCAGCTCGCGGTTGCCCGGGTAGGCCTCGGGCAGGGGGAGTGCGCCGAGGGCGTGGCTCTTCGGCAGCGGGCTGTAGAGCGCCAGCCCGAGGAGGACCAGGCCGGCACCGAGCAGCACCCCGCCCACCACGTCGGTCAGGTGGTGGCGTCCCAGCAGGATGCGGTCGGCGGCCACCACGAGCACGACCAGCGTCGCGCCGGCGTACACGAGGCGGCGGAAGGCGGAGCGGCGGATGAGCATCAGCGCGATCACCATCGCCAGCCCCGCGAACGAGGCGATGTGGGAGGAGTGCCCCGACGGGAAGGAGTGGCCGTGCAGGACCGCTGAGGTCCACTGCCACGCGGGTCGGTCACGGGCGATCAGCGCCTTGACCCCGGTGGTCACCAGCAGGCAGGCGAGCATCGTGGCGACCACGAGGATCGCCGCCCGGTGCAGCTTCTGGACGAAGGCGAGCCAGCCCGCGAGCAGCAGCGTGTACGCCGTCATGCCGATGTTGCCGAAAGCCACCTCGATCCCGAGCAGCACGTGCACCCACCAGGCCGGGGTGCTCGCGGTGACCGCCCAGCCGCGGGTCTGGTCGTCGAGCGAGACCAGCGGCGACCAGTGACCCGCGACGAGCCCGGTCAGCCCGGCGAACAGCCCGAGCAGGAGCACGGACCACAGCAGGGGAGCCCAGCGGGGACGGTCGAGCACGGGCCTGAGGATATCTGCGACACGGAGCAGGGATAGCGTCGGAGCATGACCGACGCCCCCGCCGTACCGCTCCGTCGCCTGGGCCGATCCGGGCTCTCCGTCTCGGCCGTCGGACTGGGCTGCAACAACCTCGGGCGGCCCGGCACGGCCACCGAGTCCCAGGAAGGCACCGACCGCGTCGTCGGCGCGGCCATCGACGCGGGCATCACCTTCTTCGACGTGGCCGACACCTACGGCGCGACCCCCGGCCTGTCCGAGGAGTGCCTCGGCGCCGCGCTCGGCCGGCGCCGGCGCGACGTGGTCGTGGCGACCAAGTTCGGCATGGACATGGGCGGCGTGAACGGCCCGGACGGCGGCGCAAGGGGCTCCCGCCGCTACATCCGTACGGCGGTCGAGGCGTCCCTGCGCCGGCTCGGCACCGACTGGATCGACCTCTACCAGTTCCACACTCCCGACCCGCTCACCCCCATCGACGAGACGCTCAGCGCGCTCGACGACCTGGTGCGCGAGGGCAAGGTCCGCTACATCGGCCACTCCAACCGGGCCGGATGGGAGATCGCCGAGGCCGAGTACGTCGCCCGCGCGCTCGGCACCACCCGCTTCATCTCCAGCCAGAGCCAGTACAACCTGCTCGACCGGCGCGCCGAGCTCGAAGTGCTCCCCGCAGCCCGCGCGCTCGGTCTCGGCGTGCTCCCGTACTTCCCGCTGGCCAACGGCCTGCTCACCGGCAAGTACGCCGGCGGCGTGGCCCCCGAGGGCACCCGGCTCACCCGCACCCGCACGCACCTGGTGGAGCAGGCCACCTCGCCCCAGCTCGTCGCCTACGGCGAGTTCGCCGCGGCCCGTGGGCTGTCCGAGGTCACGGTCGCCATCGGCTGGCTGCTCGCCCAGGACCCGGTGACCTCGGTCATCGCCGGCGCGACCCGTGTCGAGCAGGTCGCCGCGAACGCCGCGGCCGCCTCGTGGGTCCCCACCGCGGAGGACCTCGCCGAGCTGGACGAGATCTTCCCCGCGCCGGAGAAGGTCGCCCCCTTCTGACGCGTCTTCGCCGAGACCCGGGTTTGTCACTCCCGAAACCGGGGTTTGTCACGCCCGAGTAGCGGGACTGTCACACGTCTCGGTTGGAACAAACCCGGGTCTCGACCGCGACAAACCCGGGTCTCGCGTGGGCCGATAGCCTGAGCGCATGATCGACCCGCGCATCCTCCGCGACGAGCCCGACCGTGTCCGCGCGAGCCAGGTCAAGCGCGGGCTGTCCGCCGACGTGGTGGACGAGGCGCTGGCCGCCGACGGCGTACGACGCCAGGCGATCGCCGACTTCGAGGCGAAGCGCGCCGAGCAGAAGCGGCTCGGCGGGCTGATCCCGAAGGCGAGCCCGGAGGAGAAGCAGGAGCTGCTCGCGCAGACGAAGGCGCTCGCCGTCGAGGTCAAGCAGGCCGAGGAGACGCAGCGGGAGGCCGAGCAGGCCTGGACCATCGCCCTGAAGCGGATCCACAACATCACCGCCGACGAGACCCCGGCCGGTGGCGAGGACGACTTCGCCGTCCTCGAGACCGTCGGCACGCCGCGCGACTTCGCCGCCGAGGGCTTCGAGCCGCGCGACCACGTCGAGCTCGGCAGGATCCTCGGCGCGATCGACCTCGAGCGCGGCGCCAAGGTCAGCGGGTCCCGGTTCTACTACCTCACCGGCGTCGGTGCCGAGCTGGAGTTCGCGCTCATCAACCTGGCCATGGAGCAGGCCCGCGAGGCCGGCTTCACCCAGGTCATCGCACCCGCCCTGGTCCGCCCCGAGGCGATGGACGGCACCGGCTTCCTGGAGCAGGCCGAGGAGAACGTCTACCGGATCGAGGGCGAGGACCTCTACCTGGTCGGCACCAGCGAGGTGCCGATGGCGGCGTACCACTCCGACGAGATCCTCGACCCGGAGAGCCTGCCGCTGCGCTACGCCGCGTTCTCGAGCTGCTTCCGCAAGGAGGCCGGCAGCGCCGGCAAGGACACCAAGGGCATCATCCGGGTCCACCAGTTCGAGAAGGTGGAGATGTTCGTCTACACCACCCTCGAGGAGTCGTACGCCGAGCACCAGCGGCTGCTCGAGTGGGAGAAGGCGTTCCTCGACAAGCTCGAGCTGGCCTACCAGGTGATCGACGTGGCCGCGGGCGACCTCGGCAACAGCGCGAGCCGCAAGTTCGACTGCGAGGCGTGGATCCCGACCCAGGGCAAGTACCGCGAGCTCACCTCGACGTCCAACTGCCTCGACTTCCAGGCCCGCCGGCTCGACATCCGCCAGCGCGGCGAGGGCGGCACGACCCCGGTCGCCACCCTCAACGGCACGCTCACGGCCATCACCCGCTGCATCGTCGCGGTGCTCGAGACGCACCAGCAGGCCGACGGCTCGGTCAGGGTCCCGAAGGCGCTGCAGAAGTGGCTCGGCCGCGAGGTGCTCGAGCCGGTCCGATGAGCTGGCGCCCGAAGCTCGTCGCCCTCGACATCGACGGCACCCTGCTGCGCTGGATCGAGGGTCAGGGCGCGAGCCAGGAGGAGGTCACCCCTCCCGTCCACGCGGCCGTCCAGCGCGCCCTCGACGCGGGCGCCCACATCGTGCTGGCGAGCGGCCGCGCGCCGCACAACATGACCGGCGTCGCCGACATGCTCGACCTGCACGACCCCGCTCACCCCGAGCGCGCCGAGCGGCTCTGGATCGTCGCGGCCAACGGCGCGGTCGTGCTCCGCCACCCGCCGATGGAGGTCGTCTTCGAGGAGACCTTCGACGCGGGTCCGGCCGTCCGCGCCGTGCTCGCCGCGCACCCCACCGCGCTGGTCGCGGTCGAGGAGCGCGGGCTCGGCTACCGCGTGACCGCGCCCTTCCCGGAAGGCGAGCTCGGTGGCCACGAGACGGTCGTCGACGACGTCGAGGAGCTCGTGGCGCACCCGGTCAGCCGCGTCATCGTGCGTGACCCCGACGCCGAGGTCGAGGACTTCATCCGCCTCGTCGACGGTCTCGGGCTGCAGGGCACCGACTACGCGATCGGTTGGACCGCCTGGCTGGACCTTGCGCCCGTGGGCGTCTCCAAGGCCTCCGGCCTGCAGTACGTCGCCGACCAGCTCGGCGTCGACGCCGCCGACGTGCTCGCGATCGGCGACGGGCGCAACGACATCGAGATGCTCACCTGGTCCGGCCGCGGGGTGGCCATGGGCCAGGCTCCCGACGAGGTCAAGCAGATCGCGGACGCCGTCACGGCGAACGTGAACGACGACGGCGCGGCCCTCGAGATCGACCGCTGGTTCGGGCCCGGCGACCGGCGATCTGGTGAGATGGAGTCGTGATGCCTGCTCCGGTACGTCGATGGATCGCCGCGATCCTCCTTGTCGCGGGCACGACCCTCGGACTCGTCGCGGCCCCGGCCGGCGCGGTCCCACACGCCCGGCCCCGTGCCACCACGGCGTCCTCGTGCACCGTGAAGCCCTGGGACAAGACGTCGGTGCAGAAGGCGGCCGAGGGCGTCAGCACCGTGATCGCGGCCCGCATCACGAAGGCGGTGAAGACGCCCGGTCCGCCGTTGAACAGCGTGCAGCACCCGGCGTACTGGACGTACACGATCCGGGTGGTCGCCACGTTCCGGGGCTCGGCCCAGCCCGGTGCGACCGCGACCCTGACGCAGGTCCCGGTGCGCTACCGGCTCGGGAGGTCGCTGAGGAAGCGGGCGACGTACCTGCTGTTCCTCGACCAGCAGCGCACCGGCTTCACCTCGGCACGCTGCGGCGGCTCGGTGCTGCTGGCGCACGGGCTGTCCAAGGCCCTGCGCAACAAGCTCACCGCCGACCTGGGCACGCCCGGTGGCTCCGGAACGACCGTCCAGTGGAACCCGCCGGCGAACGGCGTCCGCGACGTCCCGTCCCTCAACCGGCTGATCGCCCCCGGGGTCGGTCTGGCCCTGATCGGTGTCCTGGGCCTGCTCCTCATCGGGCGACTCGCCCGCGAGCGGTCCTAGGAGACTGCTGAACAAAAGGCGCGCCTCCCTCGGTCGGCGGGCTGACCTGAAATCCTGAGGGCATGCAGGGTGAGTCGGATCGGCAGCGTGAGCTGCTGGATGTGGAGTCGGTGGCTGGGCACCTGCTTGAGCCGGGCAGCGTGTATGCGTTGTTGGCCGAGCATCGCGACCGGCTGTTTCCAGCGGAGTTGTTCGCCGACCTGTTTCCGTCCGGTCGGGGTCGGCCTTCGATCCCGGGCGAGGTGATCGCCTCGGTGATCGTGCTTCAGGCGTTGTATGGGCATTCGGACCGGGAAGCGGTTGACGCGCTGACGTTCGACCTGCGGTGGAAGGCGGCGTGCGGGTACGCGATCGACGCGGCGGGGTTCCATCCCACGGCGTTGACCTACTGGCGGCGTCGGCTGGCCGCCAGTGACCGCCCGCAGCGGATCTTCGAGGTGGTCCGCGAGATCGTCACTGAAACTGGCGCGATCGCCGGGAAGCAGCGTCGGGCGCTGGACTCGACCGTCCTGGACGACGCGGTCGCCCGTCAGGACACGGTCACGCAGCTGGTCGCCCAGATCCGCCGGGTGGGCCGTGAAGTGCCCGGCGCCAAGGAGCTGATTGGCACCGAGTGCACCCGGCTGGCTGCGTTGAGCGGTCAGGACTATGACGCGCCGGGAAAGCCGCCGATCGCGTGGGACGACCCGGCGGCCCGCGAGGAGCTGGTCACCGCCCTGGTCGGCGACGCGCTCGCCCTGCTCGCTGCCCTTGATGTTGAGGCGATCACCGAAGCCGGCGGGAAGCCAGCCGAGGCGGTCGCGTTGCTGGCGTTGGTGGCCGGTCAGGATGTGGAGCCGGCCGAGGACTCCGATGGCACTGACGGTCGGTGGCGGATCGCACGCAAGACCGCGCCGGACCGGGTGATCTCGACCGTGGACCCCGACACCCGGCACGCGCACAAGACCCGCGAACGTCGTCAGGACGGGTTCAAGGCCCACGTCGTGGTCGAGCCCGACACCGGGCTGATGTCTGCGGTGAAGCTGACCAAGACCAACGGGCCGGAAAACTCCGATGCGAACGTGGGCGCCGACCTCGTGGTCGCTGACCCCACCATCGCCGAGAACCAGCAGGTTGAGGTCCTCGGCGATTCTGCCTACGCCACCGGCGACATGCTGCACACCCTGAACGAGAAGAAGTGGACCCCACTGCTCAAGCCGTGGCCGCTGAATCCGGCTGTCGAGGGCGGCTTCACCGTCGACGACTTCACCATCGACCGCCAAGCTGGCACCGCAACCTGTCCGGCCGGGGTGTCCCGCAAGATCACCAACAACGGCAACGTTACCTACGGGATCGCGTGTCGCGACTGTCCACTGGCCGCGCGCTGCACCACTTCGTCGCGGGGTCGAAAACTCGTCGTCGGCGAGCACGACGAGCTTCAGCGCGCGCACCGCAAACGAGCAGCCGACGAAGGCTTCCAAGCCACCTACCGTCAGCACCGACCGATGGTCGAACGCTCCATCGCCTGGCTCACCCGCGGCAACCGGCGTGTGCCTTACCGCGGGATCGAGAAGAACAACAACTGGCTCCACCACCGCGCCGCCGCACTCAACCTGCGCCGCCTCCTCAAGATGGGACTCACCGTGAGCAACGGGACCTGGGCCTTGGCCTGAACGCCGGGAACGGGGCCCTTGCGCAGCGCCACATCGCGCGCACACCATGGCCTGAGGCGGGCGGGACGACCCCGTTGTCGCACCACAGAGTGCTGACTCAACTTGCCGCTCGACGGCCATTGGTGGCGCCCCGCCCGCCGCCCAGAGCCATCAACCCCGCCGAGACGACGTCTTGTTCAGCAGCGTCCTAGGTCCTAGAGGTACATCCCGTTCGTCGGGTCCTGGCCGCCCTCGACCGGGTGCTGGCCCTGCGCCTGGCCCTGCACCATCTCCGCGGTGATGCCCGGCGGGAGCGCCCGCCGCATCTGCTCGAACTGGGCGCGGGCGGTCATCTGCTGGGCGTAGATCGCCGTCTGGATGCCGTGGAAGAGCCCCTCCAGCCAACCGACCAGCTGGGCCTGCGCGATCCGCAGCTCGCTCTCGGACGGAACGCTCTGCTCCGAGAACGGCAGGGACAGCCGCTCCAGCTCCTCGACGAGCTCGGGCGCCAAGCCCTGCTCGAGCTCCTTGATCGACGAGCGGTGGATGTCGGCGAGGCGCTGCCGGCTCGCCTCGTCCAGCGGAGCCGCCTTCACCTCCTCGAGGAGCTGGCGGATCATGCTGCCGATCCGCATCACCTTCGCGGGCTGCTCGACCAGGTCGGTCAGCGGACCCTCGCCCTCGCGCTCCTCCTGCTCGGCCGTGGGTGCCTGCTGCGACACCGGCTGGCCGTCGGGCCCGATCACGACGATCTGCTGCTCCTCGCTCATGCCTCCGACCCTACTCACCCCGCGAGTTCTGGCTCGTGGTCAGCCGAAGGGAGGGTTTCGGTCGACCAGGAGCCAGAACTCGCGGTCAGGTGGTGGTGAGGAGGATCTTCCCGACGACCTCGCCCGCGTCGATGCGGCGGTGGGCCTCGACGGCCTCGGCCAGGGGGAGGGCCGCGCCGACGATCGGCTTGAGCCGGCCGTCGGCGACGAGGGGCCAGACGTTCTCGACGACCGAGGCGCAGATCCGCGCCTTGTCCTCGAGCGTCCGGCCGCGCAGGGAGGTGGCGATGACCGAGCCGCGCTTGTTGAGCAGGGTGGCGATGTTGAGCTCTCCCTTCACCCCACCCTGCATACCGATGATGACGAGGCGGCCCTGGTCGGCGAGGACGTCCACGTTCCGCCCCAGGTACGCCGCGCCCATGTTGTCGAGGACGACCTGCGCCCCGGCGCCGCCCGTGTGCCGGCGGACGACCTCGACGAAGTCCTCGTCGCGGTAGTTGATGGTGACCTCGGCCCCGAGCGCGCGGCACTCGGCCGCCTTCTCCTCGCTGCCGACCGTCGTGAACACCCGCGCTCCCCGCGCCGACGCGAGCTGGATGGCGCACGTCCCGATGCCGCCACCTCCACCGTGCACGAGGAAGGCGTCGCCGGCCTGCAGGCCGCCGATCATGAACACGTTCGACCACACGGTGCACGCGACCTCCGGGATCGCCGCCGCGGTGACCAGGTCGACGCCGGCCGGGATCGGCATCAGCTGTCCGGCCGGGACGGCCACCTGCTCGGCGTACCCGCCCCCGGCGAGGAGGGCGCAGACCTCGTCGCCCACGTCCCATCCGGTCACCCCGGAGCCGAGCGCGGTGATCGTGCCGCTGCACTCCAGGCCGATGATGTCCGACGCGCCGGGCGGCGGCGGGTAGAAGCCCATCCGCTGCAGCAGGTCGGCGCGGTTGACCGCGGTCGCGGCGACGCGAACCAGGACCTCGCCGGGTCCGGGAACGGGATCGGGGACCTCCTGCAGGCTCAGGACCTCGGGTCCGCCGGGCTCGCTGGCGATGATGGCGCGCATGTCCCGACCCTAGCGAGGGTCGCGACGGCCTCCACCCTGTCAGGCGGGCTCGTACTCCTCGTCGAGCTCGACGTCCTCGACCTCCACGTCGTCGTCCTCGTCGTCATCCGCGGCCGAGGACGGCCGGTCCCAGCTCTCGGCCAGCGCCTGGGCACGGGCGGCGAGCTTCTCCACCTCGTCGGGATCCGCGTCGCGGGTGGCCGCGGCCCACCCCAGCAGGAACGCCGTCACGGGCCCTGCCGCCGCGCACACGTTGTCGGAAGCGGCCACTGACAGGTCGCCGAGCAGGCCCTCGTCTGCTTCGGCATCGATGTCGAGCAGGTCGCACAGCTCATCGATCCAGTCGTGCAGATTCACGTTCCCAGGCTCTGACAATCCGAGGGCCCTGGCAAGGGGTCACCCGTGGTCATTCGGTGAAGAGTCGGTGGGCGGCTCGGCGAGGTCGCGCAGATCCGTCCAGGTGTCGATGTCACGCCACTCCGTGCCGATCGACCGCACCTCCGCCAGGTCCAGCGGGGCGAGCAGCGCGCGCAGGGCCGCGCCGTACCGCTCCTCCAGCGGCGGGGACACGGCGTCCAGCCGTGCCAGGTCGAGCAGCATCGCCAGCTGCCTGCGGCCGTCCGGGCCGACCAGGACCGCTCCGTCGTGACCGGGCGCGGCGTCGGCGAGCCGCCGGAACGTCGCGGACGTGAGCCGGGGCATGTCCACGGCGAGCACGACGATGCGCGGGAACCGTCGCAGCAGCAGGTCGCGCCCGGTCAGCAGGGCCGCGACCGGACCGCCGTGCCGCGGGTCCTCGCGCACGAACGTCACCGGCCGCTCCGTCGGGGCCGGGTCGCCCACCACGACCACCTCGGAGGCGTCGATCACCGCGTCCAGCGCGTGCTCGAGCAGGGAACGGCCGTCGAGCTCGATGGAGGCCTTGTCCACGCCTCCCATCCGGGCGCCCTGACCCCCCGCGAGGATGACGGCGGCGAAGCTCGTGAGGTCCGCATTCACCGGTTCAGCGTTCCACAGCCGTGTTACGCGGGCATGGCAGGCTGGCACCGTGACGGAGTCCACCGCAGACCGCCCGCCGCTGAGGATCGCCCTGGTCCAGGCCGCCGCCTCCCTCGAGCCGAGCGAGAACCGCGCGACCCTGCAGCGCCTGTTCCCCGCGGACGCCGACCTCGTGGTCTTCCCGGAGGCCTTCGCCCGCGACTTCGGCGCGCCCGGCTCCGACGTCAGCCCGTACGCCGAGCCCACCGACGGCCCGTTCGCGGCAGCCCTCACCGCCGCCGCGGGCGACGCCACCACCGCCGTTGCCGGCATGTTCGAGATCGGCACCGACCCGGTGCGGCCGTTCAACACCCTGCTCGTGCGCGGGCGGGTCGCGTCGGCGTACCGCAAGATCCACCTGTACGACTCCTTCGGCTACCGCGAGTCCGACCGGCTCACCGCGGGCCCCCTCGAGCCGGTGGTCGTCGACATCGCCGGCTGGAAGGTCGGCCTGATGACCTGCTACGACCTCCGCTTCCCCGAGCTCGCCCGCGCCCTCGTCGACCGGGGCGCGGAGGTGCTGGTGCTGCCCGCCGCCTGGGTCGCCGGCCCCGGCAAGATCGACCACTGGCGCACGCTGCTCACGGCCCGCGCCATCGAGAACACCGTGTACGTCGCCGCGGCCGGTCAGCCGGCGCCGCGCTACTGCGGCACCAGCCTCGTGATCGACCCGATGGGCCGGGTCCTGGCCGAGGCGGGTCCCGAGGAGGAGACCGTGCTCCGGGCGGTTGCGGACGCGGAGGTGCTCGCGCAGGCGCGTCGTACCAATCCGTCCCTGGCCAACCGACGCTTGTAAAGTCCTGCCCCGTGTCGTTCTCGCGCGGGCTCCTCGGTGGCTGGTTGGCGCTGGTCGCGGTCGGCACCGGGATGCTGGTGAGTGCCGTGGTGCCGGCGGGCCCGTCCTGGTTCGCGCCGGCGGGCGCGGTCGTCATCGCCGCCGCCTTCACCATCGGCCTCGCGGTCCGCGACGGCGGTCGGCCGCTGATCTTCGGAGGGCTCGCGACAGCGCTCGGCCTGGTCACCGTGCTCACCCACTACGACCTGCTCCACACCGGGGCCGCGGTCCTCGTCGCGGCCGTCGCGGCGGTCTTCGCGGTGATGGTCACGGTGCCGACGCGGGGCCTCGTCGGCTCCGCCCGCGAGGCGCTGATCGCGCTGGTCCTCGCCGCGATCGGCGGGCTCGCCGCGATCGGCTTCGAGCCCTCGCTGCACATCTACCGCTTCGAGTACGGCGTGCTCGGGCTGGCCCTGCTCGGCGCGTTCGCCGTCGTCTACCGGCTCGGCGCCGGCCTGCACGGCCTCGGCCGCCGGGGCCTCTTCGTGGTCGCCATCGGCACGATCCTCCTCGCCGTCACCCTCCTGTACGCCGAGCTGCTGCGTCGCTACGGCTCGACCGGCCTGGTCGACCAGCTGCTCGCGTGGGTGCACGACAGCCGCCGCACCCTGGGTGCCTTCCCGCGGCCGATCGTCACCCTCCTCGGCGTACCCGCCCTCGTCTACGGCTGTCACATGCGCGCGCGGCGTCGGCAGGGCTGGTGGGTGTGCGCCTTCGGCGTCGCCGCGACCGCACCGGCGGCGACCGCGCTGGCCAACCCGGCGATCCTGATCCGCGAGGCCGGGCTGTCCCTCGTCTACGGCCTCGTGCTCGGCGTCCTCATCGGCTGGCTCGTGATCCGCATCGACCTGGTCGTCACCAGCAAGCCGGGCCGCCGGCGTCGCGCGGCCCAGCGGCCGGACGTCGTCCGCCCCGAGCCCGCGCGGTGGGGTCCGCTGCTCTGAGCAACCGCGCCAGCCTGAGCGGGGCGAGCGAGTTGCCCGGTGCGATCGAGCCACAGCTGCTCGGGGCGGCCTTCCCGGCGAACCGGTCCGTGATCCAGCCGTAGGCGTCCGGCAGCCACTGCGCCACCGACGTGAAGTGCGACAGCGGGTACTGCGTGTACGTCACGGTCACCCCGCGCGAGCAGTACCGCCGGGCGAGCGAGCGCACGTCGCCCGCGATCATCACGCCGTCACCGGGCCCGTAGACCTTGCTGGGCGAGGTGCCCTCGAGCGCGCCACCGGTGCCCTGTCCGATGAACATCGGCGCGGACGGGGTGTGGAAGCGACCCATGATCAGCTTGTTGGCGGTCCGCACGAAGACCGGGATCTGCTCGGGCCGCCGGTAGCGCGCCTTCGCGACCTGCTTCCACGTCAGTCCCGGGTACATGCCGAGCACCGCGGCGATCGGCGCCTTCTGCATCGTCGTCATGACCGAGCGGCCGTAGGCGTTCGCGTACTGCGCGAGGTCGAGGTGGAAGGCCCGCGCCAGCCCGACCAGCGCCATCGGCATCACGCCCGCCCAGACCAGCGAGCCCTCGATGTAGTGCAGGTTGTGGCCGGGGTGGACGAGCACGCCGCCGATCGCCGTACCGACGATGCGGGAGGCGATGCCCGGGGAGTACGTCGGCGCCAGCTCGGCGGCCCACTCGCTGGCGATCGCGCCACCGGAGTAGCCGAGCAGGCCGATCTTGGACGTGCCACCGACCCCGGTCGCCGACGAGCGCGAGATGGCGCGCAGCGAGTCCAGCGTGGTGTAGCCGTACTCCGGTCCGGCGGCGAAGTCCGCCTTCTGACCCTCGGTGTCCGGGATGTTGATGGTGTAGCCGGCGAGGAGGGCGGGGGCGAAGACCAGGGTCTCGACGTTCGCGTTGCCCGCGCCCAGGCCCGAGGCGCCGGCGATGACCGCGGACGGCTCGTCGGCGGGGTTCAGCGAGTCGTAGAAGGACTGGTAGGAGAGCACCTTCGGCGTGCCGCTGACCGGCACCACCGGCTTGACGACGGTCGTCACGTTCACGACGGCGCGGCCGAGCTGGTTGCGGGTGCGGTACAGGATCTGGGTCGCCTGCAGCGGCAGCGGGAGGCCCTGGATGCTGTAGGGAACGGTGCGCGTCTTGAGCACCGTGCCCGGCTTCACGTCGCGCAGCGGGGTCGACCCGGAGTAGCTGTAGAACGGGCTGCTCAGCGGGCCGGCCTGCGCGGCGGTCGCGGGTGCGCTGTGCGCCGATCCGGGCGCCAGGGTCGAGGCGACCAGCGCCAGCGCGATCGCGGGCAGGGACGTGCGCAGCTTCATGGGGGTCACCCTAAGGCGGCCGCTCGGCAGACAGGGCGGGATTCGAACCCGCGGTAGGTCTCCCTACGACCGCTTTCAAGGCGGTTCCGATCGGCCACTCCGGCACCTGTCCACGTCGTACCTCATGACGGCGTACGACGGGGCCGAGTCTAGGTGCCGCCGCTTTGCCGCTCCCTGCCCCGGTCTTGTTCAATCGTCCGGTGAGTGTTCTGCCCCAGTCCGACTACCGGATGGCCCGCCCCGTTCTCGTGCGCCTCGTCGGCGCCTACGCGATCGTGCTGGCGCTGGTGGTCCTGGTCGTCACCGTCGCGGTCATCGCCGCCGGCTGGAGCCCGGACGTCCTGGTGCTCGTCTTCGGCGCCGGTGTCCTCGGGATGATCGGCCTGGCCTGGTGGCTCACGTCGCGGCTGGTGGTCGTCCGGCTGACGACGAGCGGCTACCGGGTGCGCCTGGTCCGCGGCGTCGGCCTGGCCGAGGGCAGCTGGTCCGACGTGGAGGACGTCGTCGCCGCGTCGCCGCGCGACCTCGACTGCGTCGTGATCCGGCTCCGTGACGGGCGTTCCTCGACGATCCCCATGGACCTGATCGCGTCCGACAAGGACGACTTCGCGCGCGACGTACGGCGCCACCTCCAGGGCGCCGCTCGCTGACCCCGTCCTCGGTGCGGACCGGATTCGTCGCGGCGGCGCGAGGCCGGTAACCTTGGGCCGCCGGATCCGTCCGGTCGGTAGAGGAGGCGTCGCCTAGTCCGGTCTATGGCGCCGCACTGCTAATGCGGTTTGGGTTTATCGCCCATCGAGGGTTCAAATCCCTCCGCCTCCGCCGTGTGCGAGATCCCGTCCGAGCCTCGGCTCGGGCGGGATCTCGGCGTTTCCCTTGCCGAACGGGCGTGGGCATGTTTGACTGACGCGTCAAGTTTGCGAGGAGGTCGGCATGGCAAGACCCAGCGTCGAGGCGGAGCGCAAGGAGCAGATCCTGGCGGCGACCCGCGCGGTGGTGGCCGAGAAGGGCTTCCAGGCGATGCGGGTGGCCGACGTGGCCAAGCGCAGCGGGATCAGCTCCGGCACGATCCACTACTACTTCGACACCAAGCGCGAGCTGATGCACGCGGCCTTCGAGTGGAACTTCGAGAACTCCGAGGCGCGACGCTCCGACCTCCTGGACGCGATCGACGACCCCGCCCAGCGGCTGCACGTGCTGGTGGCCTCGTACCTGCCGTCCGAGGAGCTGCTGGTCGAGTCGTGGCACCTGTGGTTCGCGCTCTGGCTCGAGGCCCTGCATGACCCTGACCTGCAGGAACTGAACGAGAAGGTGTATGGCGAGTGGCGCCGGCGGATGGCCGCGATCATCCGCGACGGCCAGGACCGAGGACGCATCGTGCCCGGTGACCCCGTCCTGCTGGCGAACGCCATCATCGGCATGGTCGATGGGCTGGCCATCCAGGTGCTGATGTCCTCGCGGGCGATGACCCTGACCCGGATGCGCGAGGTGTGCGACGGCGTCGTCGACCTGATCACAGTGGCGTAGCCGCCCCGACCGCACCACTCCTACGAGACCGCCCGGCCCCTGGCCGGGCGGTCTCGTTCGTTCCCGAATCTTTGCCCGGGACCACTCTTGACATGCCGACGTGGGCTGAGTCACACTCCTCGTGAATCAACTGACGCGCCAATCAATTTAGGAGTTTCGATGCGTCCACTTCGAGCCTTGGCCGCCGCGGCCGCGCTGCCCGGCCTGCTGCTGACCGGTGCCTGCAGCAGCGGTACGACGACGGCCAGCGCGACCGCGGACTCCCACTGCCAGCTCTACGGCACGGAGGGCTCGATCCACCTCAGCCCGGTCGAGAGCGGCGTGCTGACCGTGCAGACGAACCTGCCGTCCCCGGGCTGGTGGAAGGGCACGACGCCGGACACGATCAACGGCGGCTTCGAGTACTGCCTCGCCGCCAACATCGCCCACCTCGCGGGCCTCAAGGACGTCCGGGTCGACAACGTCTCCTTCGACGCCCTGGTCGCCGGCAAGACGAAGAACTACGACCTCGCGATGGCGCAGATCTCGGTGACGCCCGAGCGCGAGAAGGTCGTCCAGTTCTCCCAGCCCTACTTCGACTCCGACATCGGCGTGCTCGCGAAGGCCGACGCCGACATCACCGCGGACAACATCCGGACCTTGTCCCTCGGCGTCCTCGTGGGCACCACCGCCGTCGCGTACGTCGACGACGTGATCAAGCCGACCCAGGAGGTCCGCACCTTCCGCGACCAGAACGCGATGGTCACCGCGGTGCGCAGCGGCGAGATCGACGCCGCGGTCCAGGACACCTCGATCGTGCTGGCCTTCGCGGCCAACTCCGGTGGTGCGCTCGCGGTCAAGGGCCAGTTCTCCACCGGTGAGAAGTACGCCGCCATCTACCCCGAGGGCTCGGCGAACGCCTCGGCGATCGACGACGCGCTCAAGCAGATGAGCACCGACGGCACCCTCGACAAGCTGTCCGCGACCTGGCTCGGCCCGGAGCTCGGCGGCGACCCGAACGCCGTCCCCCGCTGGAGCGTGAGCTGAGCATGGGCGTGCAGGCTCTGGAGCTCCCCGACGCCCGGGTCGAACCCGGCGCGAGCCGCCCGGCACCGGTGTTCCCGCTGGCTGCGACGGCCGTCGTCATCACGGTCGTCGCGGCCGTCGGCGCCCACCTCGCGGTGTCGGCGGTGGCCGACCTCGGTCGGCGTACGGCCGTCACGACCACCCTGGTCTGGGTGCTCAGCGCGGTCGCGCTGCTCCCGCTGGGCTCCGCCCTCCGTGCGATCGCGCGCGGCCGGACCCGCGCCACCCTGCTGGCGGCCGGCGACCTGGTCGGCGCGCGACGGGAGGCCGCGGCCGGCCGGGAGAGCGCGGCCGTCGCGAACGGCTGGGCGCTCGCCGTCGTCATCGTCGCCACCCTGCTGGGCTTCGTCGCCGCGAACCACGGCGCCGTCGCGCACACCTTCCTGCGCTGGGACCTCATCAGCTCGACCTGGCGCGAGGTGGCGAAGGGCTTCTGGATCAACATCCAGGTCTCGATCGGCGCCGAGGTGCTCGTGCTGGTGTTCGGCCTGGTGCTGGCCGTGATGCGCCTGATGCCGGGACGATCGGGCCGGCCGCTGCGCTGGCTCGCGACGTCGTACGTCGACGTCTTCCGCGCCATTCCCAGCATCATCGTGCTCTACCTGGTCGGCTTCGGCCTCGCGCTGGCGGAGGTGCCGGTGATCCGGGACATGACGCCGCTGTGGCTGGCGATCATCGCGCTCACGCTGACCTACTCCGGCTACGTGGCCGAGGTCTACCGCGCCGGCATCGAGTCGCTGCACCCGAGCCAGTGGGCCGCGGCCCGCTCACTGGGCCTCAGCTACGGCATGACGCTGCGCACGGTCATCGTGCCGCAGGCCGTACGCCGGATCGTGCCGCCGCTGCTCAACGACTTCATCGGCCTGCAGAAGGACACCGCGCTGATCGGCGTGATGGGCGTGGCCGACGCGTTCACCCGCGCCCAGCTGGAGTCGTCGAACGTCTTCAACCTGTCCCCGGTGATCGTCGTGGCGCTGCTGTTCGTCGTCATCACCATCCCCCAGGCGCGCTTCGTCGACCGGCTGATCGCCCGCGAGCAGCGCAAGAGCGGAAGGGCCTGACATGGCATTCCTCGAGATCCACGACGTGCACAAGTCCTACGGCGACGTCGAGGTCCTCCGCGGCGTGAGCCTGGAGGTCAACAAGCACGAGGTCGTGTGCCTGATCGGTGCCTCCGGCTCCGGGAAGTCCACGCTGCTGCGCACGATCAACGCGCTGGAGCCGATCAGCGCCGGCGAGATCCGGGTCGACGGCGACGTCGTCACGGGCCCGGGGGTCGACGTCAACCGGCTGCGCCGCAACGTGGGCATGGTCTTCCAGTCCTACAACCTCTTCCCGCACATGAGCGTGCTGCGCAACGTCACCCTGGCCCCGGTCCGGGTGGGCGGGGTCGAGAAGGCGGCCGCCGAGGAGCGTGCCCTCGAGCTGCTCGACCGGGTCGGCATGCGCGACAAGGCCGGCAGCTACCCGGACGCCCTCTCCGGTGGTCAGCAGCAGCGGGTCGCGATCGTGCGTGCCCTGGCCACCAACCCGCAGGTGCTGCTGCTCGACGAGATCACCGCGGCGCTCGACCCCGAGCTCGTCGGCGACGTGCTCGCCATCGTGCGCGAGCTGGCCCAGGACGGCCTCACCATGCTGCTCGCCACCCACGAGATGGGCTTCGCGCGCGAGGTGGCCTCGCAGGTCTGCTTCCTGCACCAGGGCGCGATCCTCGAGCGCGGCAGCGCGGAGCAGATCTTCGAGGACCCGCGGGAGGAGCGCACCCGGCAGTTCCTGGGCCGTGTCCTCGCCGCGGGTCGCCTCTGACCGGCGCCGTCCGCGCACCCCACCGCCGACCGGCCCCGCCGGTCGGAAGGCGCCAGCATGCCCGCCGGCCGCCGCCCCTACTTCCCAAGGAGACACACCATGACGCACACCATCCGTGACGGCATCGCGCTGACCGACGAGCAGCAGGAGTTCGTGGCGCTCGCCCGCGACTTCGCCGAGCGCGAGATCCGGCCCCGCGCCCGCGAGGTCGACGAAGCCGACACCGAGTCGCCGCTGGACCTGTGGGCGAAGGCCGCGCAGATCGGGCTGGCGTCGTACATGCTCCCGGCGGAGTACGGCGGCGGCGGGGTCACCGACCTCGTCACGCAGTGCCTGGTCCAGGAGGAGCTCTGCTACGGCGACGTGGGCATCGGCAACTTCCTCACCTCGAGCGCGTTCTTCGCCGGCCCGATCGAGGCGCTCGGCAACGAGGAGCAGAAGAAGCGCTGGCTCACCCCGCTCACGGGCGACAACCCGCCGGTGACGGCGCTCGCGGTCACCGAGCCCGGCGTCGGCTCGGACTCCGCGGCGCTGCAGACCCGCGCGGTGCGCGAGGGCGACGAGTACGTCCTCAACGGTCAGAAGACGTGGATCTCCAACGCGCCGTACGCCGAGTGGATCATCGTCTTCGCCACGGTGGACCCGTCGCTGCGCTCGCGCGGCATCACCGCCTTCGTCATCGACCGCGACCTGCCGGGCGTCACCATCGGCCAGCCGATGAGGAAGATGGGCCAGCGCGGCATCACCAACGCCGAGGTCTTCCTCGACGACGTGCGCGTGGGCCTGGACCGCCGGCTCGGCGAGGAGGGACAGGGCTTCTACGGCCTGATGCGGACGTTCGACGCCTCGCGCATCCTCATCGGCGCCGGCGCGACCGGCCTGTCCCGTGCCGCCCTCGACCAGGCGACGCAGTACGCCCAGGAGCGCACCCAGTTCGGCAAGCCGATCATCGAGCACCAGGCGGTCGCCTTCCGGCTGGCCGACATGGCCGCGAAGACCGACGTCTCGCACCTCGTGACGATGCGCGCCGCCCGGCTCTTCGACCAGGGCGAGGCCACCGCGATGGAGTCCGCCATCGCCAAGCTGACCGCCTCGGAGAACACCTCCTGGGTGACCAACGCGGCGCTGTCGGTCCACGGCGGCTGGGGCTACAGCCGCGAGTTCCTGCTGGAGAAGTGGGTCCGCGACGCCAAGCTCGAGGAGCTCGAGGAGGGCACCAGCGACATCCAGCGCCTCATCATCTCCCGCGCGGTCGCCCGATGAGCCTGTCCGTCTTCGCCGACCCGCGCTCGGTCGCGGTCGTCGGCGCCTCGGCCGATCCGGCCAAGTGGGGCTACTGGCTGGCCCGCGGCGCCCTGCGCGGTGCGGACCGTCGCCAGGTGCACCTGGTCAACGCCCAGGGAGCGACCATCGACGGCGCGGCCTCGGTCCGCTCGCTCGACGAGCTCACCGAGGCACCGGAGCTGGTGGTGCTGTGCGCACCGGCGGCGACCATCCCGGGCGTCGTCGAGCAGGCGCTCGCGCTGGGCACGAAGGGCTTCCTCGGCATCACCGCGGGCATCGACAACGCCCACGGGGAGCCGGGCCTGGAGCGCCGTCTCGCCGACCGGATCCGGTCCGCGGGTGCCCGGATCGTCGGCCCCAACTGCCTGGGCATGTACGACGCCGGCACCGACCTCGAGCTCGCCTGGGGCACGTTCACCCCGGGACACCTGGCGATCATCTCCCAGTCGGGTCAGCTGGGCCTGGAGCTCGCGGGTCTCGCGGCCCACGAGGGCCTCGGCGTCTCGCGGTTCGTGTCCGTCGGCAACCAGGTCGACGTCACGGCGGCCGAGCTGCTCGCCGACCTGGTCGACCACGAGCAGACCCGCGCGGTCGTGCTCTACCTGGAGAGCTTCGCCGACGCCCGCGACCTGGTCGCGACCATGGCGCGGCTGCGCGAGGCCGGGAAGCCGGTCGTCGTCCTGACCGTCGGCGCGAGCGAGGCGAGCCGGGCCGCGGCGCAGTCGCACACGGGTGCGCTCACGGCCGCGACCGACGTGGTCCGTGCGGCCTGCCGGGCCGCGGGTGCCGCGCTCGTCGACACCCCGGCCCAGGCGGTCGAGCTCGCCCACCTGCTGGTGGGCGGCCCGCTGCCGACCGGTCGCCGGGTCGCGATCGTCAGCGACAGCGGCGGCCAGGGCGCCATCGCCGCCGACACCTTCGCCCGGCACACCCTGCGCGTGCCGCAGCTGACCGCCGAGACGCAGACCGAGCTCGCCGCGCTGCTGCCCGCCGCCGCGGCGGTGGCCAACCCGGTCGACCTGGCCGGCGCGGGCGAGCAGGACCTGTCGACGTACGCCCGGGTGGTCGAGGTCCTCGCCGCCAGCGGCGAGGTCGACGCGGTGGTGCTGTCCGGCTACTTCGGCTGCTACGGCGCCGACACCCCGGAGCTGGTCGAGCGCGAGCTCGAGGTCGTCGGCGCGCTCGCCGGCGTCGTCGGCGCCCACCACCGGCCCGTGGTCGTGCACAGCATGAGCCACGACTCCGTCGCGGTGCGCTCGATGCGCGAGCAGGCCGTGCCGACGATGCACACCATCGACGCGGTCGCCCGCTCGCTGGAGCTCGCCACCACGATGGCCGAGGACGCGTCGCGGACGCTGCCCGGCGCCGTGGCCGAGCCGACCGCCGAGACCGGCAAGGCGCTCGCCTACCTGGCGGGTCGCGACCGGCTGGCCGCGGCCGGGGTGCGCTACCCCGGAGCGGCGGCGGTGCGCGACCTCGCCGACCTGGCGGCCGCGACCGACCGGCTGTCGGCGCCGTACGTCCTCAAGGCGGGGTGGCTCGAGCACAAGACCGAGGTGGGCGGCGTGGTCGTCGGCCTCGCCGACGCGGACGCGGCGGTGGCCGCGTTCACCGCGATGAGCGGACGGCTCGGCGAGGGCGAGTACGTCCTGGAGGAGATGGACCGGCAGGCCGACACCGTCGAGCTGATCGTCGGCGCGCGTCGCGACGCGTCCTTCGGTCCGGTCGTCCTGGTCGGGATGGGCGGGGTGCAGGCCGAGGTCTACCGCGACGTGCAGGTCGCGATCGCTCCCGTCAGCGAGGCGGACGCGCGCACCATGATCGAGTCGCTGCGCGCCCACCCGCTGCTCGACGGCTGGCGCGGTCGTCCGGCGGTCGACGTGGACGCGGCGGCCGCGGTGGTCGCCGCCGTCTCGCGGCTGCTGGCCGAGGATCCGGACCTCGTCGAGTGCGAGATCAACCCGCTGCGCGTCGGACCCGGAGGAGCGGTCGCGGTCGACGCGCTCGTCCTGGCCGCCGACCGCACCACCACCGACATCCGAGGAGAGGACGCATGAGCGAGTTCACGGGCAAGGTCGCCCTCGTCACCGGGGGCGGCTCGGGCATCGGCCGCGCCATCGCCGTCCGGTACGCCGAGGGCGGCGGTGACGTCGTCGTCCTCGGCCGCCGTCCCGAGCCGCTGGAGGAGACGGTCCGCCTCGCGGAGAAGCACGGCGTACGTGCCGCCTTCGTCAGCTGCGACGTGCGCGACGCGGACGCCGTCACCGCCGCCGTCGACGGCGTGGTCGCCGACTTCGGCCGGATCGACGCCCTGGTCAACAACGCGGCCGGCAACTTCGTGTGCCCGGCCGAGGATCTCACGCCGGGCGGCTGGCGCGCGGTCGTCGACATCGTCCTCAACGGCACCTTCTACGCCACCCGCGCGGCCGCGCAGCACCTGCTCGCCCAGGGCGAGGGCTCGATCCTCAACGTGATCGCGTCCTACGCCTGGCACGGGCACCCCGGCACGGTCCACAGCGCCGCCGCGAAGGGTGGCATCCTCGCGATGACGCGCACCTTGGCGTCGGAGTGGGGCGCGCGCGGCGTACGCGTCAACTGCATCTCGCCGGGCCCGACGGAGACCGAGGGCGCGGGCGCCGCGCTCTGGCCGACCGACGAGGACCGCGCCCGGGTGCTCGGCTCGGTGCCGGCCGCCCGGTTCACCACGCCCGAGGAGGTCGCCGAGTCCGCGGCCTTCCTGCTCGACCCGCGCCGGGCCGGCTACATCACCGGTGACGTGCTCAGCGTCGATGGCGGACAGTGGCTGGGCAAGGTCGTCTACGCCGACTCCTCGAAGGCCGACTCCTCGAAGGGGGCATCATGACCGCCATGACCGGGGGCGAGGCCCTCGTCGCCGCGCTCGCGGCCCACGGGGTCGACGTCGCGTTCGGCATCCCGGGAACCCACAACCTGGAGATCTACCGGCACCTCCCGGCCTACGGCGTGCGCCACGTCAGCACCCGGCACGAGCAGGGCGCCGGCTACGCCGCCGACGGCTTCGCGCGTACGACGGGCCGGGTCGGTGTCGCGATCGTGACGACCGGCCCGGCACTGCTCAACATCGCCACCGCGGTGGGCCAGGCCTACTCCGACTCGATCCCGGTGCTCGTCGTCTCGCCCGGCCTGCCGCTGCGCCACCCGGCCACCGGCAACGGGCTGCTGCACGAGTCGCGCGACCAGCAGGCCGCCCTCGCCGCCGTCGCGGCGGCGAGCCTGCGGCCGACGAGCGTCGCGGAGATCCCGACAGCGGTGGCGCAGGCGATCGCGATCATGACCTCGGGCCGGCCGCGGCCGGTGCACCTGGAGGTGCCGCTGGACGTGCTGGCGGAGACCGCCGAGGTGGCGGTCGTGCCGCCCGTGCCGTCGCCCGTCCCGGTGCCGACGGCGTCCTCCGTCGCGGCCGCTGCCGAGCTGCTCGCCGGCGCCTCCGCGCCGGTGCTCCTCGTCGGCGGCGGTGCCCGCGGTGCGGCCGACCGGGTCCGACTGGTCGCCGAGCGACTCGGCGCGCTCGTCGTCACCACCACCAACGGCAAGGGCGTCCTGGCCGAGGACCACCCGCTCGCGCTGGGCGCGGGCATCCACCTGCCGACCGTCCGCGACCTCGTCGCCGAGGCCGACGTCGTGCTCGCGATCGGCACCGAGCTCGCCCCCGCCGACCTCTGGTACGGCGAGCTGCCCGTGGTCGGCAAGCTCGTCCGGGTCGACGTCGACCCGGTCGGTGCGGTCACGAACGCCCTCCCCGCGGTGGCGGTCGTCGGCGATGCGAGGGCCGCTCTCGACGCCCTGCTCGCCGCGCTCGGCGACGGCGAGCCGGCTCGTCCCGACGCCGCGACCTGGCGGGAGCGCAAGGCCAAGGACGCGCAGGCCGAGGGCGCCGAGTGGGTCGAGCTCGTCGCGGCACTCGCGGCCGGCGTACCCCGCGACGTGGTGATGGCGACCGACAACGCGATGGCCTGCTACCTCGGCACGCTCGCCCAGCTGCCGGCGTACCGGCCGTCGTCGTACCTCTTCCCGACCGGCTACGGCACGCTCGGCTACGGCCTGCCCGCCGGCATCGGCGCCAAGGTCGCCGACCCCGACCGCCCGGTCGTCGCGATGCTCGGCGACGGGGGCGTGATGTTCACGGTCGCCGAGCTGGCCACCGCGGCCGAGCTCGGGATCGCGCTGCCCGTGGTCGTCGTCGACAACGCGGGGTACGGCGAGATCCGCAACGAGATGGCCGACCGTGGCGACCCGGTGCACGCCGTGACCTTCCCGGCCCCCGACTTCGTCGCCCTCGGCCGGTCCGTCGGCTGCCTCGGCGTCACCGTCGACCTCGGCGCCGGCGGTACGCCGGCCGACCTCACCACCGCCGTGCGCGACGCCCTCGTCGCCGACCGACCCACCGTCATCCACGTCCGCATGCCCCGAGAAGGAGAAGCCCGATGACCGCCCGTGACAGCCTGCTGGAGATCACCTGGACCGACCCCGCCACCGGCCGCAAGGGGTACGTCGTCATCGACACTCTGGTCCGCGGCCTGGCCAGCGGCGGGCTCCGCCTGCGGGAGGGCTGCTCGCTCGCGGAGGTCCGCGGCCTCGCGCAGGGCATGACCCGCAAGGAGGCGCTGGTCTACGACCCGGCCGACCGCTACCTGCCGCTCGGCGGCGGCAAGGGCGGCATCGACATCGACCCCGCCGACCCGGAGGCGCCGGCGGTCCTGCGCCGCTTCCTCGCGGCCGTGCTGCCGATCGTCAAGGAGCAGTGGAACACCGGCGAGGACTTCGGCCTGCGCCAGGAGACCCTCGACAAGGTCGCCGCCGACCTCGGCCTGCCGTCCACGGTCGAGGCCGTCTTCGCCACGCTCCACGACGCCCCGGCCGCGCGTGAGCGCCTGGCCACGGCGTTCGCGGACATCGTCGACGGCATCTCGCTGGGTGACCTGGTCGGTGGGTACGGCGTCGCGCAGGCCGCCCTCGTCATGGCCGAGCGCTCCGGCATCGCCGCCGAGGGCGCCACCGCCGTCGTGCAGGGCTTCGGCTCGATCGGTGGCGCGGCCGCGCGCTACCTCAGCGCCGCCGGCGTGAAGGTGATCGCCGTGGCCGATCGCGAGGGCCTGATCCGCGACGACCGTGGCCTCGACGTCGAGGCGCTGCTCGCGGCCCGCGACGGACTCGGCGTGATCAGCCGCGACGCCCTGCCCGAGGACGTCGTCCTCGGCGATCGGGACGCCTGGCTCGACGTGCCGTGCGACCTGCTGGTGCCGGCCGCGATGTCCTACGTGATCGGGGCCGACGACGTCGACCGGGTGCGGGCGCGGATCGTCGTGGAGGGCGCCAACATGCCCACCCTCCCCGAGGCCGAGTCGGCGCTGGTGGCGCGCGGCATCCCCGTCGTACCCGACTTCCTCGCGAACGTGATGACCAACGCCTGGTGGTGGTGGGTCGTGTTCGGCGACGTGGCACCGACCGCCGCGTCGTCGTACGCCAAGATCGACGGCGTGATGCGGCGGCTCGTGACCCAGGTCGGCGACGCCGCCGCCTCCTCGGGCCGCACCCTGCGCGAGTGCGCCCTGGAGCTGGCGGCGCGCAACTCCGCCGAGCTGGCCGAGCGGGCCGGGGTCACCGGACCGTGAGTGACCGCTGACCGCGGCGGGGGCGAGCGCACCGCCGTCCTCGTCCTCGTCGCCGTCACCGCGTTGTGGGGCTCGAGCTTCCCCTTCACCAAGGAGCTGATCGGGCGGATCCCGGTCGACGACTACCTGGGTCTGCGCTTCCTGCTGGCCGCGGCCGTGCTGCTGGTCCTGCGCCCCGGGCTGCTGCGTCAGTTGACACCGCACTCGCTCCGGGTCGGCGTGGGCCTCGGGATCCTGTACGGCGCTGCCCAGCTGGTCCAGTTCGAGGGTCTGACCCGGTCCTCGCCGACCGTAGCCGCCTTCGTCGTCTCGCTGGCCGTGGTGTTCACGCCGCTGATCGGCGCACTCGTGCTGCGGCACCTGCCCGACCGCCGTACCGTCCTGGCCACGGCCGTCGCGACGCTCGGCGTCGGTGTCCTGTCCCTGCGCGGGCTGAGCCTGGGGAGCGGGGAGGTGATCACCGCCGTCTCCGCCGCCATGTACGCCGTGCACGTGCTCGCGCTCGGCCGGTTCGCCCGGCGCGGCGAGGTCATGGCGCTGACCTTCGTGCAGTTCGCCACGATGGGCGTGCTGTGCACCGCGCTGGGCGCGCGCGACGGCGTGACGCTGCCCCGCGGCGGCGACCTCGGCGTCTTCCTCTACCTCGCGCTGGGGGTCGGCATGCTCACGCTGCTCGGCCAGGGGTGGGCGCAGAGCCGCACCGATCCGCACCGGGTCGCGGTGCTGCTGGTGCTCGAGCCGGTCTGGGCGGCGGTGTTCGCGGCCGTCCTGTGGCACCACCCGCCGGACCTCCGCACGCTGGTCGGTGGCGCCCTGGTCGTCCAGGCCATGGTGCTGGTGGCGGTGCCCGGGGTATGGTCCCGGTCGCGCGTTCGTCGTACGCTTCGGGGTGGAACGCTGGACCGGCGGCCTGTCGGGACGACGAACACCTAGGGGAGCGACATGAAGAAGGTTCTGCGGAGGATCGCGTTCGCGATCGCGATCGCAGCGACGGCCGGGGGCGTCGCCGCTGCTCCGGCCCACGCCGCCAAGCCGACCACGACGCACTCGTCGCACGCGCCGGGCACCATCACCCCGAACGACACCGGCTGGGGCTGGTAGGCACCGTCGCCGGCGAGGATCAGTCCGTCGACTCCTCGCCGGAGATTCCGCGCTGCCCCATGAGGTAGCCGAGCTGGAAGCGGGTCGCGGCGTCGTACTGCGTCCGCAGGTCGGCCACGTAGCCGGCGTACGTGCGCGCGCTGACGCCGAGCCGGCGGGCGCTGATCGCGTCCGAGTGTCCCTCGATGAGCATCCGGATCGTCATCCGGCGCTGCTCGGCCGCGATGGTGCGCGCCACGTTCGTCTCACGGTTCGCGAACGCACGGCCACGCGCCCAGGTGCGCTCGAAGATGTCGATGAGGAAGGACAGGATCGCGGGCTCGCGGACGAACACCGCGGTCTCGAGCCCGTCCGGTCCCGGGATCACCGCGACGCGGCGGTCGATCACGATCATCCGGTTGAAGAACTCGTCGAGGGTGCGGACCTCGGCCCCGCGGGCGCTCACGCCCTCGACGTACTTGTGCGTCGAGGCGTGCCTCCGTGCGCTGTGCTGGTAGAGGATCCGCATCGCGACGCCGCGCTCGAGCGCGGCCGTGTCCCGGCGTACGGCGGACGCGACCGTGGCCGCGCTGCGACCGGTCTGCGGCTGCGCGGTCAGGATCTCCGAGGTCGCTTCGGTGACGAGGGTGGACAGGTACGGCTCGATCGCGTCGCCGTGCAGGTAGGTGATCGCGCCCCCCGACTCGGCCGGTGGCGCCGCACGGAAGCTCGACGCCAGCTGCTGGAACAGCCGGCTCCAGTGCGCCGACTCCTCGAGCAGCCGCGCTCCCTCGGTCGTCAGCGGCGCGACGACCCGGGCCTGCGCGACCGACGGCTCGACCGGCTGCCAGCGCGCGCTCCCGGGATCGCGCTGCAGCAGCCCCATCCGCACCAGCTGCGTGAACGCCGGCGTCGGGTGACCGTCCCGCTCCACCCGCGGATCTGTCTCGGCCAGGCCGCCCTCGGCCAGCGCGGCGTCGTACAGACCGTACGCCTCGCTCTCGAAGAGCGCGCGGTCGTCGGAGGGCGGGCCGGGCATGCGGTCATGGTGGCACAGCGCGTCACCTGCAGCCCGTGATTCGGCATCTGCGCTCGGCCTCCGCTATTCTCGACCGGTCGTCAGGCGTTGAGCCTGAGGACGAGCGCCTGTAGCTCAACGGATAGAGCATCTGACTACGGATCAGAAGGTTTGGGGTTCGAATCCCTACAGGCGCGCAGAGCATCCGCAGCCGCTCCCTCAAGGGGGCGGCTGCGGTCGTTTTCGAGCCCCATCAGGTAGGCGACTGAACAGTTGAGGGCCTCTGCGAACGCCGGCAGCTCGTCGAGGTTGACCGGCTTCCGGCCCGACTCGCGGTCGGAGAGCGCGGGGCGCGACAGGCCGACGCGGAGCGCGAGCTCGGCCTGGTTCCAGTTCCGCTCGGCGCGAAGGCCGCGGATGCGAGAGGACGCGATCTCGCTGAACGTCAGCGGCCGCTCCGTCATTGCTGTGGTCATGCCGGATATGGTGCCAGGTTTTCCCGCATGTTGGAAGTAGGTCCCGCGAACTCCGGCGATTGCCGACACGCCGGGCGGACCGAAATGCGACGTGTTGCTAGATTTTCGCGCAAACATCTGGGTCATGGTCCAGATCACGAGCCGCGAGCAGATCGCGGAGAACGTCCGAGCCGCGAAGGCCCGCCGGCGTGTCACGGACGCTGCCATCGCTGAGGCAACCGGCCTCTCGCGTTCGGGCGTCAACGAACGCATCAACGGGAACGCCAACTTCCGCATCGACGAGCTGCAGAAGGTCGCGGCCTTCCTCGAGGTCCCGCTCGAGCAGCTCCTCGCCCCCACTCCCGCCGAGGCATCCGCATGACGCCCCGGTCCATCGCTTCGGTCGCGTCGGCGTGCTGGGAGTCCACGCCGACCACGAGTGCCGCGGAGGACACCGCGGCCGCTCCCGAAGGCACGGCGCCCCGCCGCGATCGGTCCCCCACAGGCCGCGCGGCGGGGCGGCCGGCCTCGCCCTAGAGCCCCTTCCGGGGATCGGGTGCGGCGCCCGCGATCCCTCTCACATCCCTTCGACCGGCGGTCCTCATCAGCCGCCGGACCTCGCGGGCGCCGCACCCACAACCACATCGAGAAGGAGAGCCCCCTCTTGAACGCCATCCTCTACCTCGCCGGCGCCCTGCTGTTCGGGTACGTGATCCACGAGGCCCACCGCCACGACCGCCACGAGATGACCCAGAAGTTCCGCACCAGGATCGACGGCCTGCTCGCGATGCACAGCGACCTCCACGCCCGACTCCGCCAGGAGCGCGAAGACCACGCCGCCACCCGCATCGAGCTCGCCGTCGCCCAAGGCGAACGTGACATCCACGCCACCGCCCTGCGCGCCAAGCTTGAGCAGGAAGCCCGCGCCGAGCTCATCCACCCCGACCAGCCGGTCGGCGAGGCACGGGTCTACCACCTCAAGGCCGTTCGATGAACAGGATGATCGAGGCCGAGCAGGGCCGCGACGAGGGCATCGCCCAGGCCGAGAACGCCGCCGACCCGCGGGTGATCGTCGCGATCGACGACGTCATCGAGCGCGCGATCGCTTCCGGTCGCCGGTTCTCCGCCAACGACATCCGCGACCAGTTCCCCACCGTCAGCAACGGCCTGATCGGTGCCCGGATGCGGTCCTACGCCACGCGCCGCGTCGACGGCCTCCCGCTCATGAAGAAGGTCGGCACCGTCCCGTCGACCCTCAAGTCCACCCACGCGCACGACATCAAGGTCTGGATCGGCTTCGACGCCTGGCAGGCCCTCAACCGAACCACGTCCTAGCCCCAGGAGACCCCGATGCCCGCCAAGAGCAAGCCCAACCTCGAGCTCGTCCATGACGCCGAGGACCTATCCGACTACGTCCCGTCCGACCTCACCCATGAGTTCGTGCCGGACTTCGACCTCACCCGGGTCAACCCGAACCCGTACAACGTCCGCGACCGCGCGATCGCAGACGACGAGCTGATCGAGTCGATCCGCGAAGTAGGCCTCGTCGAGCCCCTCGTCGTCGCACCCGCCATCCTCGACGACGGCAAGACCGCGCCTGCCGGCTCTCACGACCTGGTCGCCGGCCACCGACGCCTCGACGGCCTCCTCCGTATCGGCGCCACCACCGCGCCCGTGATCATCCGGCACGACCTCGACACCCGCGCCAAACAGCTCGAGGCCATGATCGTCGAGAACGATCGCCGCCAGGGACTCACCCCCATCGAGCAGGCCAAGGGCTACCACCAACTGACCCTCTTCGGCGTCAAGCAGGCCGAGATCGCGAAGAAGGTCGGCGTCGACCGGAGGACCGTTGCTTCCCGCCTCAAGCTGCTCAACCTCAACACCAACGTCCAGACCCGCGTCAACGACGGCCAGGTCACCATCGACGACGCGATCGCGATCGCCGCTCTCCCCGCCGCCGAGCAGACCAAGCTCGCGAAGACCGCCGGCACCTACTCGTTCAAGCACGACCTCGAGGCAGCCAAGCGCCGCGTCACCAAGACCGCCGAGGTCGATGCCAAGATCGCCGAGCTCAAGGCCGCCGGCATCCCAGAGCGGAAGTACCCGGACGGCGTCACGATGTGGAACGTCAACCACGCCGACCATGGCATGTCCCGGCTCTTCCACACCTTCTCGAACATGCCCGAGGACCACGACGGCTGTCTGGCCTGGATCAAGGCCACCGGCCCTGACATCGACTACGTCTGCACCGACATCGCCAAGCACGACGAGCAGCTCGACGAGCAGCGCCGTGCCGAGCGTGAGGAGGCCGAGAAGGAGGCCCAGGAGGCCAGGGCACACCGTGAGGCCCTCGACATCGCCCAGCGCCTGCGCACCGACGCCGTACTGGAGTCGATCCGGCCCGGGGTGAGGCTCGACCCCGCCGTCGACCGGATCCTGCGCCTACTGCTCCGCGGCATGCTCCTCGAGCTCGGCTGGTCGACGAAGGAGTACTTCGCCGCGCTCGACCTCCCCGCCGAGCAGCGGTGGAGCGAGTACTCCTCGCAGTGGAAGGACACGGACATCGAGCGGTTCACCGCTCACATCGACGCCGCGAAGAAACCCGCCGACATCCTCAGACTCCTCGCCGCCATCGCGATCTCCAGGGCCGAGGGCTCCTGGTTCTCGTTCATCCAGCCCAACAAGGGCCCACGGTCGACCCACGCCGAGCAATGCCACCTCCTGGCGCGTGCCTACCTGCAACTCGCCCAGGACGCCGGCCACGAGCTCAGCCCCGTCGAGATCGAGCTGACCACGCCCCAGACCGAGGACGGCGAGTGATGACCCGGCTCGTCCCGACCGACCAGATCGAGGCAATCGTCGGCTTCCGCCGCCAGCCTGACCTCCACATCGCCCGCGCCGACAGCGCCGCCAAGGAGGTCTACATCCTGCACTCCCAGAAGTGCCTCGATCGCGGCATCGACCTCCGTCGCTGCGAGCACTCACAAGCCCTCGAGCACGGCATCGAGCTCCTCGGAGGCTGGGACAACCTCCAGGACCGACCGGTCGTCGCCAGGGTCGTCAACGGTCGGCTCCGCGCGACCGACGTCAAGGTCTTCTTCACTCCCGACCAGATCGACGCGATGCTCGTCCGTGACCGGGACGACGACCGGTGACCGGCAGTGGCGCCGACGAGCTGCCCTACGACGTCGACGCGCTCATGCGCGTCTACACCACCGCGCTGAGCGCCGGCTACTCCTCGGCTCTCAGCAACATGGGCCTGCCGTTGCCGCTGGCCTTCCACAACGCTCGACACCTGGTCGAGGCCGTGATGTCCGACCCGATCGCGCGCAACCATGCCGTCGACGTCGCGATCGCCCGCTACCTGGACGACTCGACGCGGATGCCGCCGGCCGACCAGGGAGTCATCCCGCTCCACGTCAAGGGATGCGAGCCATGAGCGGTCTACGGTCCGCTGAGCGCAAGGTCCCCATTCCTGTCGTCCGCTGTGACGTCTGCGGGACGACGGAGCCCCTCAGGCTCCAAGGCACCAAGTACGGCGACGCGGCCGACGAGGCCGACGAGGCCCAGCGGACCCGCGAGCTTCGGGATGCCGGCTGGCTCCTGACCCCCGTGCGCGACCTCTGCCCGCACTGCCACAACCACGACCGACAGGAGACCACACCTTGAGCGGCCACCTCATCGGCTGCACCGGCGCACTCGACGACCCGCAGCTGGGCACCAGCCACAAGCTCGCGCTCCTCGCGTTCGCCGACAGCGCCGACGACCGCACCCACATCGCGTTCCCCGGCTACGAAGGAGTCCAGCGATGGGCCAACTGCTCCCGCGGCCGCGCCGCCGAGCTCATCAAGGACCTCGTCGCCCTGGGCTACCTCCAGCAGCACAAGCGTGGCCACCGCGGCCAGCGTGCCGAGTACATCGTGTTCCCCGCCGGCTGCTGCGACCTCCACCGCGCGCCCGCCCTCGAGCCTGTCGTCGACGTCGCAGCCCTCGCCGCCGCGGCCGGCGTCACCATCGACCAGGCCCGCATCCTGCTCGGCCGCTCCACCGCCGTACAGGCCGGCGTACCGGCCACCGATCCGGCACAGATTCCACAGGAACAAGGGTCCGGTGCGTCGGACCCTATGAGCGTCACTGAGTCCGACACACCGGACCCTTTCCGCCCCGGCGTACAGGCCACGCCTCCGAACCCTGTGGACAACCACCCCAATGGGTCCGACACACCGGACCCATTGGCCGGAAAGGGTCCAGAAAGGGTCCACGGTTCACGCTCAAACGCGGACGCCTTCACTACTTCAACAACTACCCCCCTTCCCCCGGAGACCGGGGGAGCTGCCGATGGCTGGCACCCAGGGAAGTGCACCCGCCACCCCGACGCCCCCGGCACCAACTGCCGCACCTGCGAGACCTCGCCCCGCACCATCGCCCGCCGCGCTGGCAAGGCCAAGGCCCTCGCCGCCCGCCAGGCCGAACACGAACGCTTCCGCGCAGCCGCCCAGGCCGCCGAGCAGCAGCGCACCCGACCCGAACACGAGACCACCGTCGCCCGCAGCCTCGCCCAGGCCCGCGCAGCCCTCGCCCAGGACAAGCACTCACGGAAGGCCGTCGGATGAGCACCGGGAACGCCAAGCACCAGGCCGCCGTCCGCCGCATCGACGACCAGATCGCCGAGCTCCAGGCCGACATCCACCGCCAGCTCGACGTCATCACCGACCTCGCCACCAAGGTCGAGGACCTCGTCGACACCCGCCAGTCCGTCGGCCTCGGCTTCCAGACCCCCGAGGTCCGCGAAGCCCGCGCCCGCCAGGACGCCGCCGACCGCGCCGCCGCCCGGGCAGCCAAGCCGCCCACCGACGCCAGCCTCGGCCACGCGTGGATGAACGAGCCAGCCTCCACAGCACCCGGCGCCACCGCGGCCCCCGTCACGATGCCCGCCGCGTCCGTGCGCGCCGAGATCGTGTTCACCCTCCAGGACTACATCCGCCGCTGGGGCCCGCCCGCCGTCGCCGCAGCCCACGTCCACGAGGCCAAGGCCGTCCACGAGGCCCAGACCTGCCCCTGGCCCCGCCCCCGGCTCATCACCACCCAGCCCGCCTCCGAGGGCACCGTGACCGTCCTCGCCGACCACCTCGGCCGCATCGTCGACGTCTACCGCCGCCGCACCAGCCTCCACGGCCTGCTCCGCGACCTCGAGCACCTCGAGCAGCTCGCCAAGGACGTCATCCACGGCCCCGGCCGCACCGCCTACCCCGAGCCCTGCCCCTGGTGCGGACACCACTCCCTCGCCATCACCCCCGCCGGCCGCATCGCCGGCCGCGACGACTTCTTCGTCACCTGCGCCGGCACCCACCCCTGCGTCTGCGACGACCAGTGGTGCCCCTGCCGCCGCAACCCCATCCGACACCGCCACGAGTGGATCAACTCCCGCCACGTCAAGAACCCCGTCGACGGCCGCTCACCCCACGCCCTCACGACCCTCATCACCACCAGGAAGGAAGCCCTCGTGCTCGAGACGAAGGCGCTCGACGCCGTCGCCCGTGTCCACCAGCTCCACGAAGAGACCCCGATCCAGCCCTGGGCCGACGAGTGCCCCCACCCCGACGAGCACGGCCCCCACTGGACCGAAGCCGCCGGCGACGGCGGCGGCCTGATCTGCAACGCCTGCGACCCGCTCTACACCGTCTGCGGCACCTGCCGGAACACCGACGGCGAGTACGCCGAGTACCCCTGCCCCACCGTCCGCGCCCTCGACCTCGACCAGCCCGCCACCGACCCCAGCACCACCAGCCAGTCCTAGCCCCAGGAGAAACCCATGACCTCGATCCTCGAGACCACACCCCTCGGCACCCAAGCCGCAGCCATCGAAGCGGTCGCAACCGCCCACTTCCCGAAGATGGCCATCCCCACCATCGCCCACAACTACGACCTCTCGATCGACCAGCTCCAGACCATCCTCAAGAGCGCCGGCTACCCCGACACCGCCCGCATGAAGGGCCACGTCCAGAAGCTCCTCACCCAGGCCGCGGCCGAGGTCACCGCACCGACCGCCAGCCCCGCCGACCGCGCCGAAGACGGCGCCGCGGCCGGTCTGCAGCGCGTCAAGGTAGCCGACCTCCACGCCGACCCCGACAACCTCCGCGAGCACGTGCACGCCCAGTCACCCGACTCCGTCGGCTCCCACACCATCGACGACATCGAGCAGCTCGCCGACTCCATCCGCGAACTCGGCCTCCTCCAGCCCATCGTCGCCCGCCGAGCCGAAGGCGGCCGCCTGGTCGTCGTCGCCGGCCACCGCCGCCTCGCCGCAATCCGCCGACTGCGCTGGGACAGCGTCGACGTCATCATCCGACCCCCCATGCGACCCGACCACGTCATCGCCGCCATGCTCGTCGAGAACGGCCAACGCCGCGACCTCGACCCCATCGAAGAAGCCCGCGGCATCCGCAAGCTCAAGACCCAGCTCGCGATCACCGACGGCGAGATCGCCCGCAAGGTCGGCCGCACCCAGTCCTACGTCTCCAGCCGCCTCGCACTCCTCGCCCTGACCCCCGAAGAACAGGACCAGGTCCGCACCGGCCAGCTCGGCCGCACGGAAGCCGCCAACCTCGGCCGCCTCAAGTCCGGCAAGACCCGCCAGTCCTCCAAGGGCCACGTCACCGTCCAGCACTTCGGCCCCACCAACGAACTCGGCACCCGCGCCAAGGCTCGCTGCGACCGACTCCACCACCGCGGCCGCATCGCCGGCGGCATGGCCTGCGGCCCCTGCTGGGAGTCAGTCATCCGCGCCGACGAGCGCGACACCTTCCAGGCCGCCAACGCCAAGGCGGACGACTGCGTCACCTGCGGCCACCCCATCGACCACCAGACCGACAACCAGTGACCACCCGAAAGGACTCCACCATGACCGAGACCATCTACAGCTCCGAGGAAGCCCGCACCGTCGCCACCAGCAGGGCCGCCATCGACCTCGCCGAGGCCAAGACCGGCACCCTCAACGGACTCGCCTTCCTGCTCTTCCTCGCCGTCCTCATCCTGCTCTGCATGGCCCCCGCCATCGTCATCGCAACCTGGGGAGCCCTCCTGTGACCGCCGCCAGCAACTCCGAGGCCCGCAAGCGCCAGGCCGAGAAGAACAGCACGGTCAACGTGTGGCCGCCCGAGACCTGGTGCGCCGCGATCAACCCTGAGCGCACGCACCTCTGCGACCGGCCGCGAGGCCACGACGGAGACCACAGCGGCGCCCCAATGCCGACCGTGACCATCGACGAGCCCGGAGCCCGGCTGTGAGCGCCATCGCGATCCCTCTCGGGGACCTCTCGCTCGCACAGGCCCAGGCCGTTGGCTTCCTCGCCCGCTACACCGGATCCACCTACGACCTGTACCGCCGCTATCTCGGTCAGTGGTTCGCGTGGTGCGACGAACAGCGCCTCGACCCGCTACAGGTCGAGCGGACCCACGTCGAACTGTACGTGCGCCAACTCGGGCAGACCATGAAGCCATCGTCGGTGTGCTCGGCGATGAACCCGGTCCGCGGGTTCTACAAGCTCGCGTGCATGGACGGGGTCATCGACCGTGACCCTGCCGCCTACGCCCGCCTCCCGAAGGTCCAGTACGCCACGAAGCCGCTGTTCGACCGCGACGACCTCCGCCGCCTCATCGCGGCAGCACGGGAAATCTCGACCCGGCACCACGCCCTGGTGCTGATGCTGTCGTCGATGGGGTTGCGGGTCTCGGAGGCCTGCTCGATCAACGTCCCCGACATCTTCAACACCGAGCAGGGCTGCCGCGTGCTGCGATTCATCGGCAAGGGGTCGAAGCCGGCCGCGGTCCCGATCCCGTACCAGGCAATCCCGGTCCTCGAGGACGTCGCCGGCGACCGCCGCACAGGCCCGCTGCTGACCCTCGTGAACGGTCGCCGACTGACCCGCTCCGCAGCGGCGTCCCTGGTCCGCGTGGCGGCGCAGAAGGCTGGGTTCACCCGGACCGTGAACCCTCACCTGCTCCGCGCGGCCGCGATCACCATGCTCCTCGACTCCGGCGTCGACCTGCGCGACGCGCAGGACTTCGCCCGGCACGAGGACCCCCGCACCACCCGCCAGCACTACGACCTGCACCGCGAGCGGTGGGCGACCCACGCGTCCCACCTCGCCGCCGCGAAGCTCGCAATCTAGGAGACCCGATGAGCGACAACAACGACGCCGTGGCGTCGACCAGTACGACAGAGGAAGCGCGACCACTGACCAGCCGTACCCGTGACTGTTCCGTCTGCCTCGCACCGATGGTGCTGGGAGTACTCGCCTGTCAGAACTGCGGGTCTGAGGAGTGGCACTGGAACGAGAACTCGCCGCGCTTTCGGCCCGCCGCCCAGACGGGAGACGACGCATGACGACAGAGGAAGCGCGAGAGGTGCGGGCGCTAGACGTCTCGCTTTTCGACGTAGAGCAGACCGTGCGACGGCCCCATGTTCGCGATCTTCGCGTCGGCCCCGCCAGTAGTCGCGATGTGACCGAGTTTGCTCGTAGGTACCACTACACCGGATCGGCCCGCCGCCCCGAGCGAAGAGAGCGAGTCATGAGCGCCTCGTCCACCTACCGACCTGGTGACATCGCCGTTGTTGAGGATCGTCCCGCCGTCTA